>JBEPXK010000367.1:0-4560 GCA_041641915.1 Planctomycetota bacterium | reverse complement strand
GAGCAGCTTGCGCCGGGGCCAGAGCCGGCAGAGGACTAGCAGGAGTGCGACCGCGGCGACGGCCAGCACCACCGAGCGCCGGCCGCTGCCGACGGTGAAGACCAGGAGCGCGGCGAAGCCCAGTGCCAGCAGGGCACGCAGCAAACGGGCGTTGCGGGGCGGTTCGCGGCGTTCGCGCCACTCCGTCCAGGCCCAGGCGAGCAGGCAGGGCGTGGCGACGTTGACCAGGTAGTTGACGTTGCCCAGCCCATGGCCCCAGGAATCGCGCAGCAGACACAATGGCAGCGCGCTGAGCAGGGCCAGGGCGGCGGCCGCACCGAGGTGGCGGATGACCGTGGGGCGGGGAGTGGTATCGACGGCGACGAGATAGACGGTGGCGATGGCGCCGAGTTGGGCCGCGGTGCGGCCGAGCGCGCTGAGCAGCGGAAAGGGCTGCATCCAGGTGCGGGTCTGCCAGTAGGCCACCAGGGCTACCGCGGCTGCGAGCCAGCACCAGGCTGCAGGATCGAGGCTGCGGCGCGGACGGCTGGCGATCCACACCACGAAGATGCTCACCGCCACGGCGGCGTTGGCCGCCATACCCGGAACCCCTCTTTCCAGGCCGAAGGCGAGCAGATAGCCAGCGATCGCCCAGAACAGCGCCGGGGCCAGGGTCAAGGCCGGAGTGGTGTGGGGGCCATCCGGGACAGGAGCTGGGTCGGTTGGTTGGGGCGGCATCGATTCTCGTCAGGGCGGTTTCCGGACCATCTCAGGATGGTGGAGAACGGTGGGGGGTGCAAGTGCAGGTGGTGCCCAACGAAGCAGCCCCGTGGCCATGGCCACGGGGCTGCCGAACCCGGTCCGGGTCTGGTCTGATGGCGATCAGTTGCCGGCCAGCGGCGCCCAGGCGGGATCGCGGTTGCTCGAGGTGCAGGCGTTGGCCACATCGCCGTCGAAGCAGTCTTCGAGGGCCGCCTGACCATCGGCCAGCGATTCCTGCGCCGCCTTGGTCATCACCGTCTTGGTGTTGGTGATGATGAAGCTGCGCCGGCCGCTGTCGCCGAACTCGTCGGGCCAGGCGACGCAGCACCAGTAGTTCTCGGCGTTCTTGATCTGATCCGAGGCGGTGGTGGCGGTACCGTCGCCGATGTCGATGACCATGCCGAACATGTAGCCGGACTTGGTATCGGTGGTCGGTTCGAGGGTGGCGGCGGTATAGGCGCCTTCGTCCTCGAACGCGGTGTCGATCTGGCTCACCGTGACGGTGGAGGCGGTGTAGGGCGAGGCGGTGCCGGCCATCTGGCCGAGGTAGCCGGCTTCGCCGCTGTTGTCCTCGTCGAGGTCGTTGAAGGCGCTGCCCATGAAGGTGACTTCGCCGGCGTAGACGCCCGAGGAGAGGGAGTTGGCCGCGGCCGACTCGTTGGCGGTGATCTTGTTCTCGAGCAGCGACGGGATCGCGATCGCTGCGATGATGGCGATGATCGCGATGACGATCATCAGCTCGATGAGGGTGAAGCCCTTGCGCATGGGTAGCTCCTTGTGCAACAGGTGGTGAAAGGAAACGGAGTGTTTCGGGTGGAGAGATAGAGCAGATAGCGTGCCACTGCTGGGGCGATGGACGATACGCCCAGAATACGCCTCCGTCTTCTCTAAGCAACTGCAAGATGATGATTTAGGCCATCGCTGGCCAGGAGGGGATCGCAGGCGGGACGTAGCCGGAGGTGACAGGATCCGGAGGTGACAAGATCTGTCGCCAGTACGTGTCAAGCGCCGGCATTTGTCGCCCGATGGGCTGCTTTTTCTGCGTCTGCGGTCCGCGGGCTGTCTGCGCCGGAATGCGGTCGCGCGCCCCGGCCGGTGCTTGTCGCTTCTGGCTTCTGGCTTCTCGCTTCTGGCTTCTCGCTTCTGGCTTCTCGCTTCTGGCTTCTGGCTTCTCGCTTCTCGCTTCTCGCTTCTGGCTTCTGGCTTGTCGTGTGGTCACGCGGAATGCAGAAGCGGCATGGCCGGTCCCCGGCGACCCTCGTCGACAGCGAACGGAGCCCGGCCCGGCCTGACCGGCCGATGGAGCGACAGCAGTGCGCCCTGCGTATGGGCGCCGCCAATATGCGCTCGCCGCGCTGCGGCTCAGCGCAGGTTCACGGCCTCGGAGTCCTTCTGGATGTCGGCGTCGTAGTAGACCTCGCCGCTGAGCGTGCCGGAGGCGTCCCAGAACTGCCACATGCCCGAACGGCGGTTGGCGGTGTAGTGGCCCTGGCTTGAGCGCTGGCCGTTGCGATGCCAGGTGATCCAGGGGCCCACGCGTATGCCTTCGCGGTAGTCGCCGCGCATCTTCTTCGCGCCGGTGTCGTGCCAGTAGGTGAAGCGGCCGTGCTCACGGCCGAAGAGGTAGGTGCCCTGCATCTCTGCCCCGCCGTCGGGGTGGTTGATGGTCCAGGGTCCGTGGCGCTTGCCGCCGTAGACGTAGGCGCCGGTCATCGCCACCGTGCCGTTCTCGTGGTAGTAGGTCCACTTGCCGACCGGGCGTTCGTCGCAGACGTGGCCTTCGGCGATCAGGCGACCGTCATCGGTCCGGGTCTCTTCGGGCTCGCTGCCAGGCGGCAGTTCGCCGAGTTCCTCGGAGATGCGATCGGCATCGACCCAGTGCGCGGCCATGTCCTCGGCCGAGCCGGTGATCGGAGCGGCCTCTTCGCTCTCGACCGGCCCTGTGGCCTGCTCGCGCTCGCCGCCGCCGCACGCGGTCAGCGCGATCAGCATGGGGATGAACAGCATGCTCATCCTCATCAAAGGGGGCTGCGCCCCCTTTGGATCCCCCAGTCGTCGCCTGCGGCTCCTCGCGGCCTCTGTCGGGGTTTGCGGCCTGTGGCCGCATTTTCTGCGGGCCTGCGGCCCATTGTCGCAGAAAACCACCCCTCTGTCGGCCGCTGGCGGGTCCGAGGCTTGGGGTTCTGAGGAACCTGCCAGCATTGCTGGTACGTAGCGCATGCACCTGCTCCAGCCAACCATGCTAGACCCGGAGCCGGCCGGGCCAGCCCATGAGCGGGTAGGGGGTGGAGCGGGGTCTAACACAGTGGGCGGGGGGTGGACGGCGGGCCCCCGGCCATCAACCCTCGACCATCAGCCAGCGCCTTGCCGGTTTGTACCTACTTAGTGCCTCGATTGCTTGTGACAGCGACAAAAAACAACGTTTTGAAGAGGCGCTGTCACAAGCTGTCGAGGCACAGGGGGTTCGGGGGACGAAGTCCCCTGATGAAAGAGCAGAAAGGTGGGCCGGAGCCCTATGCTCAACCCTTGGGTTGTGGGCGGAGGCCCACCTTGGGCCCATCGGGCATGAGTAGGTACCCGCCTTCTTCGGGCCCCATCGCGAGCGATGGGGCTGGCGAGCGAGGGATGGTGGGCGGATAGAATCGGCGCAGCCGATCCGCCCACCCATGGATCGGCGATGCCGATCCATGGGAATCCCGACAGAGCCAGAGGGGTAGGTCCAATTCGCTTGCGAATGGACCGTAGGGGCGAAGCCCCTGAGTAGTTACGCCGGTTTTAGAAGTCCATTGCGACGCCAAGGCTGCCGCGTAGCGATTCGGGGTATTCGTCGCCCTCGATCTCCACCGTGTCCCAGGGTGAGCCGGCGATGGCGAGGTCGACGCGCATGAGCCAGAAGTTGAGCCCGACGCCGAGGGTGGCGACCATGTCGATGTCGTCTTCGGCGAGGTTCTGGTAGACCCCGGCGCGCAGGGCGAGGAAACGCAGGGCGTCCCACTCCACGCCGCCGCGAACGAACTGCTCGGCGTAGCCGGGCAGGACGGTGTCGACCTCGAGCAGGTCGGCGCTGGCCTCGATCACGATGGTGCGGGTCGGCATGAAGGCGGCACCGATGGTGAGCTGGGGGTCGACCGTGATATCCTCGATCTCGTAGCGCTCGTCGGGGCTGATGACCCCGTCGTCGTTGACGTCCTCTTCGAAGGTGAAGCCGTCGAAGGTGGGCGCGTTGAGGTTGCGGCCGATCGCGCCGAGTTGGAGGTTGTCCATACGGTAGAGCACCGAGGCGTCGACGCCGAAGGTCGTGGTTTCCTCGTACTCCTCGTCCATGTTCTCGATCACGTCGTAGCTGTCGTCGTCGAACACGCGGACCGCGGCGCCGCTGACGCGGCCGAGCATGTACTTGGCGGTGGCGCCGAGAGCGAAACTGTCGTTTATCGCATAGCCGTAGCTGACCGGGATCTCGGCCAGCACCAGGCCGCGCACGACCACCGTGGTGGTGTTGTTTTCAAGGTTGTTGAGCGTATCGGCCGGCGAGGTGCCGTCGGTGGCGACGAAGCCGCTGACTAGCAGGTCGGTCGCCTGGTCGACCTGGTCGGTGGTGATGATCCCGTCGTCGACGGCTTCGCTGATCTGGTAATCGATGTAGAGCACCGCGGTGTCGTTGGGATTGGCCAGGCCGAGCGAATCGGCGATGGCCTGCTGCTCATCGGGGTCGAGGGTCTGGAAGCCGCCGCCGGTGTTTTGGGGGCTGGTGGCGTAGTCGCCGTCGACGGCGGCCGCAGCGACGATCTCATCGCGTATCTGGGCGGTGTCGAAGTCGAG
>JBEPXK010000366.1:0-4562 GCA_041641915.1 Planctomycetota bacterium | reverse complement strand
GTACTGGTGGCGGATCACTTGCGGGGTTGCCCGCATCTTCGGGCGGTGCACCCCGCCGTGGCTCGCAAGCGCGTTCGGATGGGTCACCCCGCAGACGTGGGTGGCGCTCGGGCTCGGGCTCGTCACGTTGGCGGTCCTGGCATGGCGGAAACGGAGAACAGGATGACCACACACAAGGCATGGGCGGCCGGTGCCGGCGCGATCGTCGGGATCGTGCTGCTGCGGCTGCTCGCCATCGCCGTCGGCGTTGAGGTCGAGGACGTCGTCGCGTTGCTGATCGACTTCGTCGGTGGGGCGATCGCTGCGGGCGGGTCTGCGTACGCCGTCGCGAACAAGCCGAAGGGCCGACCCTGATGCCCCGCTTCGACTACACGCCGTTCGGCTACATCGCCGTCGGCCACGGCCTCAAACCCGGAGGGAAGTTCGATCCCGGCGCCGTCGGCAAAGGCCAGTCAGAACAGTCCGCCGGGGACGTCGCCGTCCGCGCCTGCGCGAACCGGCTCCGCCAGGCCGGCCTCGCCGTCACCGACGAAGCGTTCAAGGACGACCCTGCGTTCGAGGGCACCATCGCTGCGGTGAACCGCCGCAAGCCCAACTTCGTCGCCACGTTCCATCACGACGTGGCCGCCGCACCACCCGGAGCGTTCGTATACCACTTCCCCGGGTCGAAGGCTGGCGCGGAGTTGGCGTGGGACATCATCCGGGCCGTGTCCGAGGTTGGGTTCCCGACTCGTCCCGCATGGCTGCCTGGTGGCTCCGCGAAGTATCCGGTGGCTGGCCGCAACCTCGCCATCCTCCGCAAGGTCCGGCCGCCTGCCGTGCTGATCGAGTGCGGACCGATCGGCGCATACTCGGACGCCGAGCTTCACAAGTTCGGGGTGGCGGCTGCGGTCGGCATCTTGAAGTGGTGCGGGCTGCCGGCGGCCGAGCCGATCAAGGCGATGTCGTCCGAGGACGGCTGGAAGCGTCTCGCGCGGCTGGTGGGGCACAGCTACGGGACGACGCTCGGCCCGGCCGACATCGCAGCGATCGTCGCGAAGGTGGAGGGCCGCCTGTGATGGTCTCACGTTTCGCTGGCCGGTTCCGTACCGGCAGGTACGCAGGCCGGTTCGGCACACACACCCAAGGCCCGTCCGTCCCTACCTTCTACTACCCCGATGGTGAAGTGTCGTTCACCCCTGTAGACGTCGTGACTGGCGGTGCCACGCCCACCTGGAAGTTCTACGACAACGCCGGGACGCTGGAAGCCGAATACACCGCGCTCGAACCGACCCATAACTTCGTCGGCGCGGGGCCTTACCGGATCGAAATACATGACGGGCAGGATGTCACCAGGCTGCACCTGGGCAACAGTCAGGTATCGGGCGACATCGCGTCGTTGGCTTCACTGACCAGCCTCGACAGGCTGTACCTGTACGGCACTCAGGTATCGGGCGACATCGCGTCGTTGGCTTCACTGACCGGCCTTACCGACCTGCGCGTGAACAGCACTCAGGTGACTGGCGACGTTTCGTCGTTGGCTTCACTGACCAGCCTCGACTGGCTGTACTTGTACAGCACTCAGGTGACTGGCGACGTTTCGTCGTTGGCTTCACTGACCAGCCTGTCGAGGCTGCTCTCGGGAGGCACTCAGGTATCGGGCGACATCGCGTCGTTGGCTTCACTGACCGGCCTTACCTACCTATTTCTGGACTTCACTTCGATTTCCGGTGATGTTGCTTCGCTGACGTCCTTGACTAATCTCGTCAGCCTGCGCCTGAACGACGCGCAGGTGTCGGGTGAACTGGACCTGAGCGCAGCCACAACAATCAGCGATACCAACATAAGCGACTGCGGCCTAACGCAGTCCGAGGTCGATGCTGCGATCGACAATATCTACCAGGCCAGAGCGGCGTTCACGGACACTACCCCCGCGTTGCAAATTGGTGGCACCAACGCGGCACCGTCCGGCGTCTACCAGAATGCGGTGACACCGACAACCGGCAAAGAGAAGATCTACAAGCTCGTGAACGACCCTGACGCCGAGGGCTTCAACACCTGGGCCATCACCTACACAGCATAGGAACGCCGATGCCACGCAAAGCGATAGTGAGGCAAGGTGCCGTGTCGGTGATCGACACCGCAGCCACCGACGTCACAGCCCTACCCATCCTCGAAGAGGGCTCGCAGCTTATCGACGAGGCGACCCGTCAGGCGATCCGCGACACCGCCGCAGCGCAGATCACCGCCGACGGGCTGGGCGACACCACCGTCGCTGCGCTCGCAGGCGCGTTCGACCCGTGGGTGGAAGGCGAAGCCGTCTCGCCCGGTGACCTGCGTTCGTACGATGGGACGGTCGTGGAGTGCATCCAGGCCCACACCACACAGGCGGACTGGCCCCCGGACGCCGTCCCGGCGCTGTGGAAGGTGCATCGCACCCCCGGCATGACCGAGTGGGTCGCCGGTATCTCCGTCGTTGCGGGTGAGGAGTTCACCCACGACGGGACGACCTACCGCTGCCTGCAGTCCCACACGACGCAGGCTGGGTGGGAGCCACCGAACGCCCCTGCGTTGTGGGAGCCGGTATGAGAGTCCTGACCGCCGTTCTGGATCACCTACAGCCGGTCGATTGCAGGCAGCGGAGCAGGTAGGGGCCTCTGGCATGTTTTGTATCGCTTGCGAAGGGCCGTGGCCGACCGACGCGACGGGAAAGTGCGGCATCTGCCGGCTACTCGGCCGGCCCGCACACCCCAGGCTGTCGCGTCAGGCACTCGCAGCGATGGCCCCGCTCCTCCGCGACGCGCTATCCGCGACCACCGACGACCAGCCGGTACCACTAGGCGCAGAGATCATCGATCGGTATCTCACCAACGACCAGCAGTGGAAACTTCGGCTTCACCGACGCAGAAACTTGGAAGCAGCCAAGCGGGCGCTTACGACATAGGTGGACTGGCTGCCGCACCGGACGCGACCGTGGCTGGCCCGCTAGTCCCGCTGCCTGACGGCCCAAGCCCACTCGTCCAGCCACATGAAGTGGGTCGTCCCTGCCGTCCGCTGAACGACCCACGACAGCCCGATCGGCTTGTTCGGCTGCTTCACGATCAGCACAGCCCTGCGCCCCTGCGCGTCCTGGTACAGCTTGTCGAGCCACTTGTCGACGTTCGCAGGTGTGAGCGGTGACGTTTTCGCGTCGATCACCCACGGCAGCGCCGCGCCGTCCTCGTAGCAGAAGTCCCCGCCGAGTTCGGCCTGTCTGCCGGCGCCTTTGAGCCTGTTGCGGGTAGTGATGACGGTGCCGCCGAACACGTTGTGGTCGGTGAACCAGCGGGCGAGTCTGCGTTCTTCGTCGTGGCCCTTCCGGCGCCCTGCGGCACCGACGCGGGAGCGGTCAGTCATAGCATCTCCCTGCGATCGAGCACCCAGCCTCCGTCGATCTCCCACACGGAAACCATGTCCTCCTCTTGGTCCTGAACGAATACTTGAACCGCGCGCGGGTACCTCCACGGGAGCGACTTGACCCACGCGAGGAAGTCGTAGAGGTCTAGGTAGTTGAAGGCGCCGCACCACAGGTCGATCTCGGGGAACTTCGAGCCGCCCCATCCGTCTGCGTCGACGGCCGTGTTCTCGCGGAGCGTTTGCTTCTCCGCTACCACGGTGCTCCACAGCATCTTCCTCACTCCGGGAGGTTCCAAGAAGTCGTGCGTCAGCATGACGTTGGTGACATAACTCACAGTCGTTCCTTCCAGTGGTCACAGAAGCGGCAAACCTCCACCCCGTACAGCCACACACCACAACCCGAACACCTCACGACCTCACGCGGCGGCATCTTCTTCCTCCTGCTGATCCCGCTTGCGGATCAGAAAGTTGGCCCGCAGCTTGGCGGACGCCGGCATCTCGCGGAACATCCGCCTCGGCGGCGTACCCCTCCGAACGTGACGACGATCGGCGTCGGTGAGGCCCCCGAAGGTCCCGCCGTACGCTGCGGAGATGTTGTCGAGTGCCCACTGGCGGCACGGGTCGATGACGGGGCAGCGCCGGCAGATTTCGACGGCGATCTGCTGTTCTTCGGTGTAGTCGTGGTCGCCGACGTCGCCGGTGGCGAACCATAGGTCGAGGTCGAGGTCTCGGCAGGCGGCTTCTCGGGGGTCGATGGGTGGGAGGTTCATCCGTCGGCCTCCCGGTTGAGGCGGTCGGCTTCGGCCTTGCACGCACTCTCTGGAGAGTTGGGGTGATCGGGGGTGTATACTGCGACGTTGTTCTCCAAGCCATTAGGCAAGGTGCGGGTGCGGTCGCACAGGTACCAGTAGCCACCGGCGACCTCGCGTGCGTAGAACCTTGTCAGGTCCGGTGGGGTCCAGCCACCGTTGACCAGCCGCAGCATCAACGCGAAAGAGTCCTTCCGGCTCATGTAGGTCGGCGCGATCCTGCGCACGAACTCGTCGACTTCGTCGTCAGTGAACTTTGTCATGTCTGCTCCCTGATGCGTCGCGCTGCGTGCTCCTTGGCGTAACGTTCAGCGTGAGGGGGAGCGAAACGCGCCGCAGGGGTGGCCGTGTCCTCTCTGTCCATTACAAGCCAGTCGT
>JBEPXK010000365.1:0-4563 GCA_041641915.1 Planctomycetota bacterium | reverse complement strand
GCCGATGGGGTCATGGGGGCCGGGCCGGCCCCCATCGGCCGACAGAGCCCTGTTTTCCGCCGAAAATGGGCCGAAGGCCCGGCGGAAACGCCAGCGAAGCTGGCGAAGGGCGACCGAGGCCGTGGGGGTATGCGCCGAAGGCGCGAGGGGGCGAAGCCCCCTCTGATAGAAGCCGGCTCACTGAGGTTGCGCTCTGGGTTCGCCGAGCAGCCGGGCGCGGAAGGCGGCGAGCACACGGTCCCGCTCCGCTCCGGCGCGGGTGGCGAGGTCGTTGTGCCCCACGTCCTCCAGCAGCACCAGCTGCGTCGGGCCGGCGAGCGCCGCGGCCAGAGTGCGCGCGTGAGACGCCGGGATCACCCGGTCCGCCGCGCCGTGGATCAGCAGGGCCGGGCAGCCGACCGCTCCGGCCTTGGCCAGGTTGTCGAAGCGATCGATCGGCAGCAGGTCCCAGGGCAGCACGGTGGCGAAGGCGCTGGTGAAGGCGCTCTCGAGGATCAGCCCGCCGAGACGATGCCGCCGCGCGAGCTCGATCGCCGATCCGCTGCCGACGCTGCGGCCGTAGGCGACGATCTGCTCCGGACGCCAGCCCTGCGCACGCAGCCAGGCGTAGGCGGCGTCGATGGCGTGGTAGCAGCCGCGTTCGGAGCAGCGTCCCGGGCTCAGGCCGTAGCCGGGATAGTCATAGGCCAATACCGCCCAGCCCTGATCGGCGAGGGCGCGCATCAGCGGCGCGATCTGGCCGAGGTCCTCGGCGTTGCCGTGGCTGTAGAGCAGCACCAGCGGCGCGCGCGCGCCATCCTCCGGGCCGGGCCACCAGCGCGCGGCGACCGGCGCTCCGGTCGGACCGCGGCCGGGCAGCAGCAGCACGCCGGGATCGTCGGCGGCATAGCTCGGCGGCGGGGGAAGGAAGATCTGGCCTTCGGCGAAGACCCCGGCGTAGACCAGCAGGCCGGCCCAGGCCCAGTAGACGGTGGAGATGGCACGGCCGAGCAGGCGGAGCATGCGCCCCATGATCGCCGCCGGCAGCGGTGATCAACGCCGGCGCCGCGCAATTGCGGCGGAGGTCCGCGTGAACGGCACGCTGTTTGCCTCCGGGACGATCCGAATCCCTTGAACATGTCGATTTGACCCGGAGTGGTGCCATGGCCGAACACGCCTTCCAGACCGAAGTGCAGCAGTTGCTGCACCTGATGATCCACAGCCTGTATAGCGAGCGCGAGATCTTCCTGCGCGAGCTGGTGTCCAACGCCTCGGACGCCTGCGACAAACTGCGCTTCGAGAGCCTGACCGACAAGGATCTCACCGGCGGGGACGAGCGCCTGCAGGTCCGCATCGTCCCCGACAAGGAGCACAAGACGCTGACGATCGAGGACACCGGCATCGGCCTGACCCAGGACGAGGCGGTGTCCCAGCTCGGCACGATCGCCAAGTCGGGCACGCGCGAGTTCGTCGAGGCGATCAGCGCCAGGGATCAGGGCAGCGACGAGGTTGCCGGTCTGATCGGCCAGTTCGGCGTCGGCTTCTACTCGGCCTTCATGGTCGCCGACAAGATCGTTGTCGAGAGCCGCAGTGCCCGGGCCTCGTCCGACGCGGGGGTGCGCTGGGAGTCGACCGGCGACGGTAACTTCATCACCGAGGCCATCCCGCGGGCCCAGCGTGGCACCACCATCACCCTCTCGCTCAAGGACGACGCCGAGGAGTTCCTCGACCTCTGGCGTCTGCGGTCGCTGATCAAGAAATACAGCGACTACGTCACCTACCCGGTCGAACTGCCCAAGGAGAAGGGCGAGGACGACGAGGACGCGGCCGCGTCGGAATTCGAACAGGTCAACGAGGGCAAGGCCCTGTGGACCCGTCCGCGCGACGAGATCACCGACGAGCAGTACACGGAGTTCTACCAGGGCGCCTGCAAGCAGTGGGACGATCCGGCGACCCATCTGCATTTCGGTGTCGAGGGTACGCTGGCCTTCACCGCGCTGCTGTTCGTGCCGGGCCAGCGCCCGCTCGACCTGTTCGACCAGCAGCACCGGGGGCTTTCGCTCTACGTGCGGCGCGTGTTCATCATGGACGACTGCCGCGAGCTGCTGCCGGAGTACCTGCGCTTCGTGCGCGGGGTGGTCGACAGCGACGATCTGCCGTTGAACGTCAGCCGGCAGATGCTGCAGCAGGAGGACGTGGTCCGACGCCTGCGCAGCTCGTTGGTCAAGAAGATCCTCGACCATCTCGACCGCCTGGCGCGCAGCGAGGAGGACGCGGATCTGCAGACCTTCGCCGGGATCGAGCGCAACTTCGGCCCGATCCTGCGCGAGGGGCTGGTCAACGACTTCGCCAACCGCGAGCGCCTGCTCAAGCTGGTGCGCCTGCGTTCGACCTGGACCCTCGAGCAGGAGGGCGGCGACGACGAATCCGCCCCGCTGAAGACCTCCTTCGCCGATTACATCGAGCGCATGCCCGAGGGACAGGACGCGATCTACTACCTCACCGCGCCGGGCATCGCCGCCGCGCGCACCGCGCCGCAGCTGGAGGGCTTCAAGCGCAAGGGCTGGGAGGTGCTGTTCCTCACCGATCCGGTCGACGAGTGGGTGGTCACCCACCTGCACGAGGTGATGGACAAACCCTTCACCTCGGTCAGCAAGGGCGCGGCCGAGCTCGGCGATGAGGAGGAGAAGGAAGCGCTCGAGAAGTTGACCGCCGAGCACCAGGCCTTCCTCGAGGCCTGCGCCGGGCATCTCGACGACGTCGGCGAGGTCCGCCTGACCCGCCGCCTGACCGACTCGCCCTGCTGTCTGGTCCTGCCCGATAACGCGATGAGCGAGGCGATGACCGAGATGATGCGGCGCATGGGCCAACCGGTGCCGGAGGTCAAGCGCATCCTCGAGCTCAACCCCGATCACGAGCTGGTGCGCAAATTGCGCGACATCCACGAGTCCGACGCCAGCGACGCACGTCTGCCGCATCACCTGCGGCTGCTGCGCGACCAGGCGGTACTCGCCGAGGGCGGACGCATCGAGGATCCGGCCGGCTTCGCCCGCGCGGTGCAGGAGATGCTCGGCGCGACGCTCTGAGGCGGTGGCGCTGGGACCGGATCGGCGGGGGACCGCCGGTCAGGCAATGCCCAGCAGGCGGCCGACCGCGGCGCAGACCCGGTCGCGGTCGTGGCCGGAGAACGCGGGCCGGCCGTCGGCCTGGCGGGTGACCAGCAGGCAGGTGCGACCGGCCACCGCCGCTTGCGGACGGGCCAGCCAGGCGGCGGTGTCTCCGGTACCCAACCGCGCCGCGAGGCTGCGGCAGTCGGGCCAGGCCACGCGCGGCTTGCGCACCGTCTGGGCCCAGGAGTGGGGGGGCGCGTCGAGCTGGTAATAGGTGCCCGTGGTGTGATGGAGCACCAGCAGGCGGCAGTTGGTCTCGGGCACGACATCGCTCAGCGACCAGGTGGGGCAGTCGTCGGGGACGTGGACGCCAGAATCCGGATGATGGTGGCCGTGCTGCCACAAGCCGACGATCAGGCTGAAGCCGCACGCGTGCTGCACCCGCAGCGGAGCTTCCGCTGGGCGTTCGAGCAGCAGGGTGCGCAGGCTGCAGATCTGTTCGATCTGCAGCTCGCGCGCCTGGTCGGGGCGCTGGCTGATCGGATAGAGCGTGGGCAGATCATCGACCAGGTTGTCGAGCAGGTTCTGGGCCGCGCCGGGATCGTCGGCTGGATCGAGCGCGGCGGTGCGCTGGCGCAGGTACATCGCCAGCCGGCCGCTGGCCTCCATCGTCCACGCCGAGAAGGCGTCGTAGAGCCCGGCCGCGATCAGCGCCGGGCCGTGCTCCACCGCCAGATCGGGCCGACAGAGGATGATGGTCGCGGCGATGGCGTCGGCATCGAGCGCATGACAGGCCACGTGTTGTGCGCTGGTGAGCAGTTCCGATCGTCGTACCGCGCGCAACGCCATCGCGGCCAGGCTGTCGGCACGGATCGCCGCCGGCGCGGCGTCCACTGCGGTGGCATCGAGGCGGAGCCGCCCGGGCCCGCCGGCCCCGCCGACGCCGATGGCGTCCGATGGCGGCGCGGTATCGGGCGCGAGGAACAGCGGACGGAGCATCAGCGCTTGGCGAGCATGCTGCGCGCGATTCCGGCCCAGGTATCCTCGCCGCGCGCCAGCAGCTGGAGCAGCGCGATTCCCGTCTTGCGTTCGCCGCGATCGAGGTGGATGCGTGCCCGGATCAGCATCGCTTCACGCCGATGGTCGCTCTGCAGCGGTACCCGACGCAGGGCGGCGAGGGCGTCCTCGTGCCGATCGAGTCGCAGCAGCGCGCGCGCCTCGAGGCAGCGAGTGGCCGGGGTGATGGCCTCGGGCGGCGCGGCGGCGGCGAGCGCGGCTGCCGTGGCGTGGCGGCGCAGCCGTAGCAACAGGGCGAGTTCCTCGGCCAGGGCGGTGTCGGAGCGGTCGCTGTCGCGCAAACAGGCGTGCGTGCTCGCGCGGACTGCCCTGGGCTCGCTGTCTGTCTGCGGTACCTACTCCCCGCCGCGCCTCCCCGGGCGCTACCGCGGCGCCGGCGTCGGCCCGTCGCCGGCCC
>JBEPXK010000364.1:0-4563 GCA_041641915.1 Planctomycetota bacterium | reverse complement strand
CGGATGGTCATCAAGGCGGTCGAGAAGAGCCGGCGCGGCAATGTTGCGATCCAGCCGGACATCACCCTGATGTCCGGGCAGCGGTCGCACATCTCGCGTCTGAACCAGCAGAGCTACATCGCCGACTACAACGTGGTTGACGACCAGTACGATCCCCAGGTCACCACCATCAGCTACGGCACGGTGCTCGACGTCGTCGCGCTCGCGTCGGCCGACCGCCGGTGGATCACCCTGACCCTGCGCCCGACCACCACCAACATCACCGCCTGGCGCCGCTTCGGCTCGAACATCGCCGACTTCGGCGGTGTCGGCGTGGTCAACACCGACGCCGATGGCCAGGACCTCGATGCCGTTGCCGGTGCCTATCCGATGATGGTGCCCGAGGTCCAGTACCGCGCGGTCGAGACCTCCGTCACCATCCCCGATGGTGGCTCGCTGCTCATCGGCGGCTTCACTGACAGCGTCAGCGCTCGGGCCCATGCCGGCGTTCCCTTCCTGAGCCACATCCCCTTCCTCGGCCGCCTGTTCTCCTCGAACGGCCGCAGCGAGCGGGAGTTCAAGGACATGATCTACGTCACCGGCGACATCATCCTGTTTGACGAGATCGAGGCCAATCTGTAGCGGATCTGGCACCGCGAACACCGGTCGGATCATGTGTGACGGGCGCTCATCGAGCGCCCGTCGTCGTGTCCGGGTCCCGGAGCAACGGCGCGCTGCTTGTCAGGCCGATAGCAGCCCTACCCTGCGGCGCTCCGGAGGATGCAGCATGGCTAGCGACGACGACCAGTACCGCCGGGCACGCCGCGAGAAGCTGGAGCGGATGCAGGCCGCCGGCATCGATCCGTATGGGGTGCCGTTCACTCCGACGCATAGCATAGCCGCGGCGCGGGCCCTGGTGCCGGCGCCCACGGACGACACGGAGGATCCGCCACCGCGCGGGGAGCTGGTCATCATCGCCGGGCGCATCGGCAATCTGCGCAAGGCCGGCGCCAAACTGCGTTTCGCCACCCTGTTCGACCGCAGCCGGGCCGAGGCCTGGCTCGCGCAACGTCGCGAGGGGGTCGACGACCTCGACGGCGCCGAGGCCAAGAAGGCCCGCGGCATCCAGCTGTATCTCGAGCGCGGCGCGCTCGGCGACGAGGTCTTCGCCCTGGTCAAGGCACTCGATCTCGCCGATTGGATCGGCGTCGCCGGTCGGGTCGGGCGCACGCGTACCGGTGAGCCAACCGTGTTCGTCGAGCGTCTGAGTGTGCTCGGCAAGGCGCAGCTGCCGCCGCCGCATCAGGCCGGCGCCAGTCGTGGCGAGCTCAGCCCCGAGGTCCGGCAGCGTCAGCGCCATCTGGACCTGATGATGTCCGATCGTTCGCTCGCCCGCTTTGTGGTCCGCTCGCGGATCATCGCCGAACTGCGGCGTTTCTTCACCGACCGGGGCTACCTCGAGGTCGAGACGCCGATGATGCACACCGTGCTCGGCGGGGCTGCGGCCCGGCCGTTCGTGACCCATCACAACGCCCTGGATCTCGACCTGTACCTGCGCATCGCGCCCGAGCTGCATCTCAAGCGGCTGCTGGTCGGCGGGATGGAGCGGGTGTTCGAGCTCAACCGCAACTTCCGCAACGAGGGCATCGATCTCAGCCACAACCCAGAGTTCACCATGGCCGAGTGGTATGAGGCCTACGCCGACCATCACGTGATGATGGACCGGACCGAGGAGCTGCTGCGCCACCTCTGTGACCGGGTGCTGGGCACCCGCGTGCTCGAGATCGAAGGCAAACGTATCGACCTCGATCCGCCTTTCCGGCGGCTCGACTACCACGAGGCTTTCGCGCAGTACGCCGGTTTCGCGGTCGACGACCGCGCTGCGCTCATCGCCCGTGCGCAGGAGCTGGGGCTGGATCCGGACGCTTTCCCCTCGCACGACCGCCTCTTCAATGCGGTCTGGGAGGAGGTGGTCGAACCGCATCTCGACCAGCCCGTGTTCATCACCGGCCAGCCCACGTGGTTGACCCCGCTGTGCAAGAGCGACCCGGAGCGGCCGCAGACAACCCTGCGCTTCGAACTGTTCATCAACCGCATGGAACTGGCGAACGCCTACAGCGAACTCAACGATCCGGACATCCAGCGCGAACGTTTCGCCGCACAGCTGGCCGAAGCCGAGGCTGCGGGCGACGAGGAGGCCGGGGTGGCCGACGGGCGCATCGACGACGACTACTGTTCGGCGCTCGATTACGGCCTGCCGGTGTGTGGCGGCGAGGGGATGGGCATCGATCGCCTGGTGATGCTGTTCACCGGGACGCGCAGCATCCGCGACGTGATCCTGTTCCCCACCCTGCGCCCGGCGGGTGGCGACGAGGGCTGAGGCCACCGGGTCGGGGCGCATCCACCGTGGCGGTATCCCACACACCGTTGGTCTGCGGTTCGCGAAGTGGTAACGCGTCCGGTCCGCCCGGGCTATGGGTCGGCAGAAACAATGAACCGGCGCGGCCCCGCTGCGTCGTATAGGTTGCGATGCGCATAAATCGTCTTCCCACGCATGCTTATACCGTCGCGAATTGTCTATCCTGTGATGCACAGCCGCGAGGTGCCGTGAGGGGGGCCGATGGCCACGGGTGAACCCAGCGCTACGGTTCGCAACTCAACCAGACTTCCCGGGCTGGTCCGTCAGCCGGCCCATGACCTACGAGGACCTTCGGCATGACCCGCTCGATCCGTATCAGTGTCTCCATCGCGCTCTTGAGCCTGCTTCCCATCACCGCGGTGATGGCGGGCGAGGCTGGCGGCGAAGCCCAGCAAGGCCAGGGCCTGCTCGGCATCATCCTGTCCTCGCCGGTGGAATGGGTCCTCATCGCCCTGTCCATCGCCGGCATCGCGATCGGCATCCATCGCCTGATCACCATCAAGTCCGACGAGCTCGTGCCCGAGGGGCTGGCCGACGACCTGCATAACATCTTCGCCGAAGGGGTGAGCGAAGAGGCCGTCGAGGATGCGATGAACGTGGTCGCCGGCGACCAGTCGATCCTCGGCGAGGTCTTCTCCGCCGCGCTCGACAAGCGCGAGTTCGGTTTCGAATCGATGCAGGAAGCGGCCGAGACCGTCGGCAGCGCCGAGCACAACAAGTACATGGCTCAGATCTCCTGGCTCTCGCTGTTCGCGGCCATCGGCCCGATGCTCGGTCTGCTCGGTACGGTCGTCGGTATGATCGGTGCCTTCATGAAGATGGCCTCCAGCGGCGGCGCGGTCGACCCGGCCATGCTGGCCAACGACATCGGCGGCGCCATGATCACCACCGCGACCGGCCTGATCATCGCCATCCCGATGATGTTCCTCTTCTTCATCCTTCGCGCCCGGGTCAACCGCTGCGTGCTCGATGCCACCGTCCTCACCGGCGAGGTCCTCGACTACTTCCGTCCCGCTCACGCCTGAGGGCGCCCCCCGCGTCGCCGCGGGACCGTGAGACCGTTGCCAGAGAGGTGCCACCATGGCCAGGAAGTCCAAGAAGAGTCTGAATCAGCCCGATATCGATCTCGATCTGACGCCGATGATCGACATCATCTTCCTGTTGATCATCTTCTTCATCCTGGCCGGTAAGATCTCGAGCGAGATCACCAACGAGAAGATCACGGTCCCGCCGTCGGAGACCGCGGAGAAGAAGATCGAGCCCGAACAGGGCTGGAAACGCATCCGGGTCGAGGTCTGGGGCAATACCCAGGAAGTGACCAAGGGCGTGACCACGGTCAAGCATCAGATCAAGCTCGGGCTGCAGGAATGGGAGGGCTTCGGCTACAAGGACGAAGCCGCCTTCGCCGCCTACAAGGGTCTGCGCGATGCCCTCGACCAGGTCTACAGTCGCGCCGACAAGTACACTGATCCAAAGACGCAGAAGCTGCAATTGCCCAAGGTGATCGTGGAACTGCGCGCCGACGGCGATTGCGAGTATCGGGTGGTGCAGGAGATCCAGCAGATTCTCTCCGACACCATCACGCCCGACGATGGCAAGGGCGGGCACATGGTGCCCAATCCCAATCCCCAATCCCCTTTCGTGAATATCGAATTCACCACCCGCGCGCCGGGTGACAAGACCAACTGACGGTGGCGACGCCGGAATCCCGAAAGGAGAACCGTCATGGCGATGAACGATGACGAAGACGAAGATGTAGAAGGCGATATGACGCCGATGATCGACATCATCTTCCTCCTGTTGATCTTCTTCCTGCTGACGACGAAGTTCATTCCCGAGGAGAAGGTGATCGCGAGCATCCTGCCGACCGACAAGGGCCAGGCCCAGTCGCGGCCGCAGGACATCGAGCCGCCGCAGGACGTGAACGTGCTCATCTACCCCTACGACCCGAGCAATCCGAGCGCCTACGCGCGCGGGGCCGGCGGGGTGCAGTACTTCCACAACCTGTGGAACAGCAATCCCGCCAAGCAGTTCGCGACCCTGCGCGTTGGCAACAACGATCAGGTCTACCGCATGAACGGTCGCGTGCTGGAGAGCCACGGCGGTAACGAGCAGATGGTACGACACGTCGGCGAGATCCACGCCTACCTCAAGCAGTGCCTCGC
>JBEPXK010000363.1:0-4565 GCA_041641915.1 Planctomycetota bacterium | reverse complement strand
GCCATCCTTGGCCAGGCCGAAGGCGATCAATCGGAATCCGCAGGCGGCCGCCGGGCTTGCGCCGGTGCGCTGGAGCGTAGGGTGTCGAGCTTCCGGAATCCGCGCGAGGAAAGTCCATGTCCCCACGGTGCCGCGCCCAGCTCGTTGCCGTCGGCAGCCATTTGCCGCAACGGGTGCTGACCAACGGCGATCTGGAGCGCTGCGTCGACACCACCGATGCCTGGATCACCTCCCGCACCGGCATCCACGAACGACGCATCGCCGAGCCGGGCACGCCGGTGAGCGATCTGATGGTTCCCGCCGCACAGCAGTGCCTTGAGCGCGCGGGGGTCGGAGCCGACGCGATCGACGGGATCATCGTCGGCACCGTGACCCCCGACCACGTCCTGCCCGCCTCTGGCAACATCCTTCAGCACAAGATCGGCGCCACCCGCGCCTGGGCGGTGGACCTGCTCAACGCCTGCAACGGCTTCGTCGCCAGCCTCGCTACCGCCGCCGCGTATATCGAGAGCGGACACGCGCGGCGGATACTGGTTTTCGGGGCCGACGTGATGTCGAGCCTGGTCGACTACGAGGACCGCGAGACCTGTATCCTGTTCGGCGATGGCGCCGGCTGCGTCCTGGTCGAAGCCGGCGATCCCGACGGACCGGGCGTGCTGGGCTTCGAAATGCATTCCGACGGTTCGGGTGCCGCAAGTCTGGCCGTGCCCGCCAGCGGCTCGGCCAGACCGATCGACGCCGAGGCCCTGTCGCAACGCCAGCAGTACCTCAAGCAGGACGGCCGGGTGGTCTTCCAGGCCGCGATCAGACGCATGGCCGAGGTCAGCGCTTCGTTGATCGGCCGGCTGGGCCTGACCACCGCGGACATCGACCTGCTGGTACCGCATCAGGCCAACCGTCGCATCATCGAGCCGACCGCCCGGCGCCTGGGCATCGAGATGGACCGGGTAGTGGTCAACCTCGACCGCTGCGCCAACACCACCGGCGCGACCATCCCGCTGGCCCTGGCCGACGCCGCGGCCGACGGGCGCCTGGTCGACGGCAGCCGGATACTGCTCGCGGCCTTCGGTGGTGGCTTCGCCTGGGGCGCCTGCTATCTCACCTGGGGCCGGGGGGCCTGATGAACGACAGGCAACAGGCATATCCCGCCGCCAGGCACCTGGAGTGGATGCTGCGCGCCCGGCTGCTCGAAGACAAGCTCGCCGCGCTCTACCGCCAGGGGCGGATCCCGGGCAGCGTGTTCATGGGCAAGGGGCAGGAGGCGTTGAGCGCGGCGCTGGGCATGCACCTGCGCACGGGCGACGTGTTCGCGCCGCTGATCCGCGACATGGCCGGCCGTCTCGCCTTCGGCGAACCGTTGATCGACGCGGTGCGCGTGTATCTCGGGCGGGTGACCGGGCCGATGCGCGGGCGCGACGGCAACATCCACCGCGGCGAGATCGCCCGCGGCATCCTGCCGATGATCAGCCATCTCGGCGCGATGGTCGCCCCCTGCGTAGGGGCGATGCTCGCGCGCAGACTGCGCGGCGAGATCAGCGGCAGCGACGACCCGGTCGCCTGCACCGTGCTCGGCGACGGAGCGATGCAGACCGGCGCGGCGCACGAAGGCATCAATCTCGCCGCGGTCGAACGGCTGCCGGTGGTGATCGTGGTCGCCGAGAACCAGTACGCCTATTCCACCCCCAAGGCGCAGAGCTATGCCTGCGACGGCCTGGTCGATCGCGCCATCGGCTATGGGTTGCGCGGCTGGAGTTGTGACGGCAGCGATCCCCGGGCCTGCTGGCAGACCGTGACCGCCGCCTTCGCGCACGCGCGCGGCGGCGACGGCGCGCAGCTGATCACCGCCAGCCTGCTGCGGCTCTGCGGCCACGGCGAGCACGACGACGCGGCCTACATCGATCCCGCTGTGCGCGCCTGCCATCGTGATTGCATCGACCTGGGCGAAGAGCAGGTCGTCGCCAGCGGCGAGCGTACGCCGGAGGACCTCGAACAGCTGCGTGCGCGGATCAAGGCCGAGATCGGCGCGGTGGTCGATCGGGTGCTGGCCGAGCCCGAACCCACGCCCCAAGCCGAGTCCTGGCAGGCCTACGCCGACCCGGCCATCGCCGGCGGGAGACCCCAGCAGCCATGACCGCCGCCGACCGCACCGGCACCACCTACCTCGAAGCGCTGCGCATCGCCCTCGGCGAGGCGCTGGAACAGGACGAACGCGTCTTCCTCTATGGCGAGGACATCGAGGACCCCTTCGGCGGCGCCTTCAAGGCGACCAAGGGACTGAGCACCCGCTTCCCCGACCGGGTGCGCAACACGCCGATCAGCGAGGACGCGATCGTCGGCGCGGCGATCGGCGCGGCCCTCGAAGGACTGCGGCCGATCATCGAATTCCAGTTCGCCGACTTCGCCCTCTGCGGCTTCAACCAGCTGGCCAACCACGCCGCGACCACCTGGTGGCGCACCGGGCGCGCCTGCCCACTGGTCGCGCGGCTGCCCGCGGGCGGCACGCCGGGCGGCGGCCCGTTCCACTGCCAGATGCCCGAGGGCTGGGCCACCGCCTTCCCCGGCCTGGTCGTCGTCGCCCCCGCCACCGTGCGCGACGCCTACGCCATGCTCCATGCCGCGGTCGCCTGCGAGGACCCGGTGCTGCTGCTCGAGCACAAGCTCCTCTATTACCACCTGCGCGATCCGGCGTTCGCGCCCGGCGGGCCGATCCCACCACTGCATCGCGCCGCGGTGCTACGCGCGGGGCGCGACTGCACCATCGTGTCGTACGGCGCAATGGTCCAGGGCGCCCTGGCCGCGGCCCAGGGCCTGGCCAGCAGCGGTGTCGACGCCGAGGTGATCGACCTGCGCTGCCTCAAACCGCTGGATCTGGAGACGGTGCTCGGCTCGGTCGCCCGCACCGGTCGGCTGGTGGTGGCGACCGAGGCCTGGCCCTATGGCAACGTCGCGGCCGAGGTGGTGGCCGGGGTCTGCGCCGAGGGCTTCCACCTGCTCGACGCCCCGCCGCGGCGGGTGACCTCGCCCGACACGCCAATCCCCTTCCATCCCGCCCTGTGGGTGGCGCACCGGCCGGATGCCAAGCGCATCCAGCGCGCCGTGCGCGAAACCCTGGGGTTCTGAGCCATGGAGCGCCCGTGATGGGAGATGCGAACATGCCCCACGTCGCCATCCGCCTGCCCAAGCTGGGGGAATCCGCGGCCGAAGCCGCGATCGTATCCTGGCTGGTCGAGCCCGGCGCCGCGGTCGCCGTCGACCAGGACCTGCTCGAGGTCGAAACCGAGAAATCGGTGATGACGGTGACCTCGCCCGCCGCCGGCACCCTGAGCGCGCAGACCGCCGCCCCCGGCGATCGCTGCGCGGTCGGCGACGTGCTCGGCCAGATCACCGTGGCCGAGGGCGCCGCCACACCCCCGATCGAAAACCAGGCGACCACCGAGCAGGCCTCGGACGAAGCGGGCGAGATTGAACACGGCACCCATTTTCCCGTCGATGCCGAATCGATGGCCAGTGCCGCCGACCGCCAGCCGGCCGGCGACGACCGCGTACCGGCCCGGGCACCGGGCATGGGTTATTTCTCGCCGCGGGTGCGCGCGCTGATGGACGCGTGGAACCTCGCCAACGCCGACATCGCCGCGGTGCGCGGCTCCGGGCGCGGCGGCCGGGTCAGCGCGCGCGATCTCGAACATTTCCTCGACGGCATCGACGCTGAACAGACCACCCTCGCCAGCCCGATGCGGGTCGCGGTGGCCCACAGCATGCGACGCTCCTGGTCGCGACCGCTGGCGACCATCGCCTGCGACGTGCGCATGGACCCCCTCCTGGCCCACCGGCGCGGCGTGGCCGGGCGTCCCAGCGCCACCGTCTACGCCCTGCGGGCACTCGGCCTCGCGCTCAAGGCCGACGATCGTTGCGCCTGCCGCCTCGTCGGCGATCGCCTGGTCCACCCGCGTTCGATCGACCTCGCCTTCGCAGTCGAGATCGAACAGGGCGTCCGCACCCCGGTGATCCAGGCGGTGGACACCCTCGAGATGCCAGCGCTGAACATCGCCTACGAAAAGACCCTGCCGCGTTCGCGCGAAGACCTCGCCAGCCAGGACGCGACCTCGATCGCTACCGTCTCGAACTACGGCACCTTCGGCATCACCTGGTCGACCCCCGTCCCCCTGCCGGACCAGAGCTTGATCCTCGGCCTCGGCGCGGTGCGCAACGTCCCCGATTGGCAACCGCGCAGCGAGACCTGGGGCCGCATCCGCATCGCCGAGATGACCCTCACCTTCGACCATCGCGTCGTCGACGGCGGCGCCGCCGGCCGACTGTTGATGAAGGTACGGGATCTACTGCAGCGACCGCAGCGACTGTAGTGCCTCGATTGCTTGTGACAGCGACACAGCGACAGAAAACAACGTTGTAACTACTCAGGACCATCGGGCATGAGTAGTTACCTGACGGGTCCCTCAGAGCTCCAAACCTCGGAACCGCCAGCGAGTGGAGCCCAGCCAGGCTTGGCTGGGCGACCGGCCGACCGAGGGGTGGTTTTCTGCGAAAATGGGCCGCAGGCCCGCCGA
>JBEPXK010000362.1:0-4584 GCA_041641915.1 Planctomycetota bacterium | reverse complement strand
CGCCGGCCTGGGCCTGGTCGGGCCGGCCACCGCCGCCGCCGCCGACCTGCCGGGCCAGCGATCCGATCAGCGCGCCGGCCTGCAGGCCGCGGGGATGCAAGGCCGGCGGCACCAGCGCCAGCAACGCGGCCTTGCCGTCGGTCTCGCTACCGAGGATCACCGCCGCCTCCGGCCGCCGATCCTGCAGCGTCTTGCCGACCTCGCGCAGCCCCTTGCCGTCGACACCGCTGAACTGACCCACCAGCAGGCTCACGCCGGCGACCTCCTGGGCCGCGGCGAGAATCCCGTCGACCTGGGCCATCGCCTGTCGCGCCTGCAGCTGCTGGCGCTGCTTGCGCAGCCGCTTGACATGCGCCTGCAGGCCCTGGACCCGTTCGACCAGCCCCCCCTGCAGCAACAACTGGGTGGTATCCGTGGAGGCCACCAGCTGGTCGAGCTCGTGGGCCTCATCGACCAACGCGCGTAGGCGCCCCTCGAGTTCTTCGGGCTTGGCTTTGAGCGCCTGGGCCAGATCGGCGAGTTCGCGCGGGTCCGGATCGACCAGCCCCAGGACCTTGCCGCAGGCCAGCGCGAGGCGGTCCTCCTCCTCGGCGCGGGCCACGGCGACATCGCCGGCGATGGCGATGATCCGGCGGATACCAGCGGCCGACGCCTCTTCGCGCAGGATACGGAACTGCTTGACCTCGGCCGTGTTGGCCACGTGGCAGCCGCCGCAGAGCTCGATGGAGACCGGCGGCTCGCCGACGGCAACGGTGCGGACCTCGTCGCCGTATTTCTCGCCGAACAGAGCCTTGGCGCCGCGCGCGCGGGCCTGATCGATCGGCAGCACCGCAACCTGGACATCGAGGGCCTGGATGATCCAGTCGCCGACCATCTGCTCGATGCGCGTCTGCTGCTCGCGCGTGAGCTGCTGCGGATGGTTGAAGTCGAAACGCAACTCGCCGGGATCGACCTTCGAGCCCTGCTGTTCGACCTGGTCGCCGAGCACCGCGCACAGCGCCTGGTGCAGCAGATGCGTCGCGGTGTGGTGCGCGGCGGTGTCGCCACGACGATCCTGATCGACCGCCGCGAACACCGGCCCGGGCCGGGCGCAGCCGTGCGCGACCACACCGGAGTGGATCACCAGGCCCTCGTCGCGCTGGACGTCGGTCACCTGGATGGTGAACGCGCCATCGGGCCCGAGCACCTGACCGTGGTCGGCGACCTGGCCGCCGCCCTCGGCGTAGAACGGCGTCGGCGCGAGCGCGAAACGCACCGCGGTCCCGGCGCCGGCCGTCTCGACCGCGGCGCCGTCGACCTCGAGCAGGACCAGCTCGACATCGGCGCTGAGCTGATCGTAGCCAACATAGGCGGTCGGGCCCAGACGCGGCTTGGCGTCGCTCAGCGCGCTGGCGGTGAACACCACCACGTCCTTGCTGCGCGAGACCGCACGATGAGCGGCTTCGGCCTGCTGCCAGCCGGCCTCGTCGATGCGCAGCTCGCGTTCGTCGAGGATCTCCTCGGTCACCTCGCGCGGGAAGCCGTAGGTCTCGTAGAGGCGGAAGGCCTTGTCGCCATCGAAAGCGGGGCCGGGATCGCGGGTGGCCAGTTCGCGCTCGAGCAGGTCGAGCCCGCGGCGCAGGGTGCTGCGGAACTGACGTTCCTCGCGCTCGATCAGCGCCGCGGCCATGTCCGCGCGACGCGGGAGCTCGGGGTAGGCCGAGCCCATCGCCGTGACCACCGCCGGGACCACGCCGTGGAGGCAGGGATCCTCGAGCCCGAGCTTGTCGACATCGAGCACCGCGCGCCGGATCAGCCGGCGAACGACATAACCGGCGCCGGTGTTGGTCGGCTGCGCACCGTCGGCGATGGCGAAACTCACCCCGCGGACGTGATCGGCGATGCGCCGGATCAAGGCGTTGCGCTCCTCCTCGCTCGAGCCGCTCGGCGCGCCTTCGACGTAGCGCGCGTCGGTCACCGCGCAGACCTGCGCGATGATGGTCTGGAACAGGTCGGTGTCGAAGTTGTTGCGCTTGCCCTGGAGCACGCAGGCCATGCGTTCGAGCCCGGCGCCGGTGTCGATGTTGCGTCGGCCCAGGTCGTCGAGGCGATAACGGCCGTCGACCTTGGGCTCACAGACGTTGTATTGCGGGAAGACCAGATTCCAGATCTCGACGAAGCGATCGCCGGGGTCGTTGCCCGGATGCACGCCGGCGGGACCGTCGGGCTCGAAATCCCAGAAGATCTCCGAGCAGCACCCGCCGGGTCCGAGCGGGCCATCGGCCGGCGCGCCGGCGGGCCAGAAGTTGTCGTCGTCGCCGAGCCGGACCATCCGCGCCTCGGGGAAACCGATCTCGCGCGCCCAGATGTCCCAGGCCTCGTCGTCGATGGTGTGGACGCTGACCCACAGGCGCTCGGGGTCGAGCGCGAGCACCCGGGTGAGGAATTCCCAGGCCCAGGCGATGGTCTCGCGCTTGAAGTAGTCATCGAAGCTGAAGTTGCCCAGCATCTCGAAGAAGGTGTGGTGCCGGGGGGTGCGGCCGACGTTGAGGATGTCGTTGGTCCGCATGCACTTCTGGCAGGTGGTCGCGCGCGTGAACGGCAACGCGCCGCGGCCGAGGAACATGTCCTTGAACTGGGCCATGCCGGCAACCGTGAACAGGGTGGTCGGATCGTCGGTGATCAGCGGCGCCGAAGGGTGCCGGGTGCAGCCCTTCGCCGCGAAAAAATCCAGATAGGCGTCGCGCAGTTCCGCCGCCGTCATCGCCATCGCCATCGCGCCCGATCCCTTTCCTGCCTCGCCCGCCGCGGGAACCGGACGGGACGCCGCTGCAGCCATGCCATGCGGACCCGACCGGCGCCGATGTCCGCCGCCGGCGGCGATCTGACACAGATTCCGCCCGGCAACAAAGGTGGCACACCGTAGGGACGACCTGCATACGGGCAAGGAGATTGGCCCGATCGGAGCCGGGCAGCGATGCACGCTGCGGGCGTGGCGCCGCGCAGCCGCGCACGGCCTCAGCTCAAGCCAACGCCCTCGACCACCAACCGCACCGGAAGGTAGATCGCCAGGTCGCGCTGGAGCCTGCGCACGCGCTCGATCGCCGATGCAGCGACCATCGGCGCGGAGCCGCGCAGATCGGCGCGCAGCCGCTGCAGCAGCGCCTCGAACCACAGCCCGAGCACCTGACGCTGCTGCTGGGCCGGCGTGGCATCGGATGCACGCTCGGCGCAGGACTCCTCCAGGGCCACGAGCACCGTGTGCACCTGCCGCGCATTGAAGCCCCGGTAGACGAGCGCGAGCAGGGCGTCCATCGGCACCGCGGCGCTGGCGGCGTCGAGCGCGCCGCGCACGCTGCCGCCGGCCATCGCCGCCTGCCGGCGCGCGGCGTCGATATCCAACCCACGCTGCAGCAGGACCTTCTCGACCTCGGCGCGATCGAGCGGTTGCAGCCGGATGATCTGCGACCGCGACCGGATGGTCGGCAACAGCCCCTCGACGTAGCCGCTGGTGAGCAGGAAGTGCGCGCCAGCCGGCGGCTCTTCGAGCACCTTGAGCAGGGCGTTGGCCGCCGGGCCGCGCAGGCGTTCAACCGCGGGCAGCACGAAGACCCGCCGCTGGCCCATCAGCGGGCTCTCGCTCGCGCGGGCCACGATCTCGTCGCGCACGGTGCGCACGTCGATATGGGCCGCGACGGTATCCGGCGGCAGGGCCTCGAGGTCGGGGTGGTTGCCGCCGGCGATCAGCCGGCAGGATTCGCACGCACCGCAAGCGTCACCATCGCACGGCTCGCGACACAGCAGGCTCTGGCCCACCGCCATCGCCAGGGTCCGCCGACCGATACCGGGCGAACCGGCGAAGATCAGTGCCGCTGGCAGCCGGCCGGCGGCGAGCAGCCGGCGCAGGATGTGGATCGCGGCGACGTGCCCCTGGATCTCGCACAGTCGCACAGCGCCGCTCCGTCAGTCGCCCGCGGCCGTGGTATCGGCCGGCGTCTCCGGTTGCTGATCACCAACCCAGCCGGGTGGGCGATAGACCATGCCCGGCTCGGTCAACTCGCTCGACCAGACGAGGCGCATGTCGGCAAGGAACATGCCGTACTGCGGCCCCTCGGGCGTCTCGATCGGCTCCGAGGTCGCCAGCAACACCGTCGCGCCGCGTTGCTGCCCCACCGGCCGATGGTAGAGGAAGGGCTCGCCAGTGATCGGGCAGTGGAAGCGGTTGTAGATATTGCGGTCACGGATGTAGCCGTGCATCCACAGATCCTGGAGGGTGCGCGGCCACTCGTCGCGCGACTGGTGGTAGAGCAGGATCCGCTTGCCGACCTCGTCGAGAAAGACCTGCAGTTGGGTCGGGGCGCCATCGGTGCGCGGCCGCCAGCGTGGGTTCTCGTACTCCGGGGTGCCCAGCCCCTCGTTGAGCACCGCGAAGAGCACCTCGCGGTCAGGGCCGCCGATCTTGCCGTTGTGCTCGACCTTCTCGTTCAACATGGTCATCTGATTCTGCGCCCGCCAGGCCACCAACATGGCGTAGGGCGCTTCGACCGAGGGGAACTTCCCCTGCTCGCGCAGCCGGGAACGCACCTGCGGCTGGGTCTCCTCCAT
>JBEPXK010000361.1:0-4602 GCA_041641915.1 Planctomycetota bacterium | reverse complement strand
CCCGAGGCCCTGACCGGCCTCGGCCGGGTGCTCGCCGCCGCTGACGATCGCGCCCTCATCGCCACCGCCGGCCTGGTCTACCTCGGCCGCATCGGCGCCGAGAGCGAGGCGGCCCTCGTCGCCATACAGCAGGCCCTGGGCAACCAACGAAGCACCGTTCGTGCCTTCGCCCTGATCGCCGCCCGGCCGGTGGGGGCCGGCCATCCACCGCTGCAGGCCGCGATGATCCGCGCCGCCTTCACCGGCCGCAAGGAGGAGAGCCGAGTCGGACGTCTCTCCAGCATCGGCAAAGGCTGCCTCCAATCCCTCGGCCCAGCGGCCCGCCCCGCCATCGAGGCCGCACTCGCCGACGACGCCTGGCTGCAGAGCTGTGACGACAGTGAATGGACCCGGAAGGAACTGCAGCGCCTATTGAAATAGGATCGGTCGACAACCTGCGCGCGGGGAACAATCTGAGACCTGCACCGCCTGGCTCCCTTGTGGTGCGGGGAAGTGCCTGGCTATCCGCGACGAAACGGCAGTCCTCAGGCATAGAGAGGACACGCCGACCCGTTCAAGGCCCTGGCCGGCCCGACGCTGTGCAGGGAGAACCGGATCGCCGAAAAGACCAAGATCCATCGCGACCGCCGCGAACGCGCGCCGCCCGCCGTCGATCCCGCGCTCGGGTAGCGCACATACCACATCAAGGCACGCCATTGGGTCGCGCATCATCGCTGGCGACGAACGGTGCGTGATCTGCAGTGTGCTCACGGCCTGCCCTGAGGCCTCATTGGCCTGGATATGGGCCGAAATCCGCCGATTGGCACCATGGTTCAGCAAGCATGCGGCCACCCTCGGCCGTCGCGGCTCGGCTCCTAGCCACCTTTTCGATAGTAGACCGCTCTGGTTATTCCGGCTTTTCTTGGCCTGTCCCGGCTTCACCTCGGATCCTGCGCCTGTGGTTCCGTTAACCCGATCCGCCCAAATAGCGGTCAGGAGAATCATTGCTGTCATCAAGCGCTTCAACGGCTCTATCCAATTCTTCCGCCAAATCACTCTCGACCTGACCGGAATCACCGCTCTCAACATACCAGCTCCCATCAATTAACACGACAGCGGCCACATACATCCCATACTCTTGCTTAGGGTCTGATACATATATCACTTTGGCATCGTCAGGCCTCTGATGCAGAACGCACCCTTTCCTGGAAACAATTTGCGACAGCCCAGCCACGACTTCAGCCTGGCGGCCAGAAACATTGACTTTGCCACCAATGGCATAACGAGGATCTGGGTATATGGTGCGCAGCACTGCGGGGCAATCACCTCGCTGTATCATCCTGGTGAAATTGTTATCCAAATGCTTGCGCTCATAGCCGGATCCGTCGACAAAGAGAACATCGACATCCACCACCTCAGACCCGCTATGAAATAGATACCAATAGCCGCCGAGGTAGAAACTGACGGTGATTGCGATTGCCGCTGCAATATTGAGCAATGCCGCTCGAGCAACAGACATCAGCGGAAGAACCCAGGACACACTGCTTCTCCAATCACCACAAAACAGACGGGTCCCTCAGAGCTCCGGGAAAGGCCACCAAACCGATCCCGGCCCTGCGCGCGTCAGCGCGCAGCCGAAGGGGCAGCGCCCCCTCTGAAGGAAGCCTCAAGTGTATGCCTGCCCATGTCCCTGTGTCGCCATGGCGCCATGCTATTGCCGCCCTCCTATTGCTGTTGCCTCCTACTACCGCTCAGGATGTCAGCGATGGTCTTCCCTGATATCTCCGAAGCAGAACCATCTGGCTTGACATAGCGGATGCATTCAACCTGGCCATCCGTAAAGCTAACAGAGTGGCCAAGCTCTCTGCCCTTCTCGTAGTTCCTAACTGAGAGCAGGGCGCCTGTCCTAGGATCCCACTGCTCTAAGCTTCCACTCAGTCGACCCTTGGCGTCATAGAATCCTCGCGCCACGAGTGCCCCCGAAGGCGAATGGAATTGAAGCGACTGGCCAACTCTCGGCTCAATCATGCTCCCCAAGCCCTTCACTTGGCGCGGCACCGAATACACTTCCGCTAGCATCCCAGTCCGCTGGTCAAACACAACTACTGTGCGAGTGCCTTCAGTCGCTTCTATCGTCATGTACCCAGACGGCTTGGTCGGCGACCCGTTGCCTCTGTCGCAGCAACCCGCTATCACGGCGACAGCCAGAATACCCCACTGCAGTTTCATGCTGAATCCAATCTACTCAATGATGGTGCGATCTTCGCTAGCGGCCCAACTAGCTCCCGACCATGAACGGCCCCGTGCTCAGCTCCAGGAAGATCCACCCCGTTCCCTTTGTCCTCTTCGGGCGAACCCAGGACACACATCTCCCCCACGCCGGCGACCATAGCCACCCCCAACCCAATAGCAATCACGCCCACCACCTCACTTGACTCCAACCCTCGTGGGTCTCTATTGCCCCTCGCGACATGATCACTGGCCGCTCGCAACTCATCGACGAGCGTCGCGCCGGCTGCTCTCGCCTTATCAGCCGTTGCGTGCGACGCGCCCTCCTCTGTGGCGACGCCGCCGAGCATCGACGGGCGTGGCTCGAGCGGGGCACTCACACTCAGTCCGACGCATTCGCCGTGGACGTGCTCACCTACTGCGTGATGAGCAACCACCTGCACATCGTCATCCGCACCGATCCCGAGCAGGCCCAACAGTGGAGCGCACGCGAGGTGGTCGAGCGCTGGAGCATGGTGTTTCCCGATCGGGAGCCTGCGACCGGGGAGCCGATCGCCTGGGACCCGGCCGACATCGATCGTCATGCGCGCGAGGACGTCTGGGTCGCCGTGCGACGGGCGCGCCTCGCCTCCGTGTCGTGGTTCATGCGCATCCTCAAGCAGCGGATTGCGCGGCGGGCGAAGATTTGGGACCGGCGGGAGGTAGCGAGCATCTCGAGCGGCTACACACCGCGCTGACCCACGAAGATCTGCGGGTCCACTTCGAGGAGCGCGCGCCTGTGGCCGCCTGGGGCACGGTCCATTCCGCACGGTCACGATGTCAGGGGGTGAGGCGGCCGGCGGTCGCCGCCCGGTGGCGCAGGGGGAACGTAGGACAGACATCTCCTCCACGCCGACGACCATAGCCACCCCCACCCCGACAGCAACCACGCCCTGGCACCCCCACTTGACACGAACCCTCGTGGGTCTATATTGCCCCTCGCGACATGACCACCGCCCGCTCGCTACTCATCGACGAGCGTCGCCCCGGCTGCTATCATCTGATCAGCCGTTGCGTGCGACGCGCCTTTCTTTGTGGCGACGCCGCCGAGCATCGACGGGCGTGGCTCGAGCAGGGCATTCGCACCCAGGCCAATGCCTTCGCCGTGGATGTGCTCACGTATTGCGTGATGAGCAACCACCTGCACATCGTCATCCGCACCGATCCCGAGCAGGCCCAACAGTGGAGCGCGCGCGAGGTGGTCGAGCGCTGGAGCATGGTGTTCCCCGACCGGGATCGGGCGACCGGGGAGCCGATCGCCTGGGACCCGGCCGACATCGACCGCCATGCGCGCGATGACGCCTGGGTCGCGGTCAGACGCCAACGCCTCGCCTCCGCCTCGTGGTTCATGCGCATTCTCAAGCAGCGGATTGCGCGACGGGCCAACAAGGAGGATGGCGTTACGGGGCATTTCTGGGAAGGGCGAGCACGGTCGAGGCGCAGCCGAGTCGAGGCCCCGATGGGGCCTCGTTGCCGAGCGCAGCGCGACGGAGACACCGCAGGCGTAGCCGAGGAGTCGAGGAGATGGAACGATTTCAGAGTGTTCCACTGCTCGACCAAGCCGCGATCGTCAGCTGCATGGCCTACGTCGACCTCAACCCGATACGCGCCAAGATGGCGAGCACCCCCGAGGCGAGCGAGCACACCGGCGTGCAACAACGCATCCTCTCCCGCCAGAGCTTCCGCAAGGCCAAGGCGCTGTGCGAGCATGCCGAGCGCGAACGTGCCGGTACTGGCTGCACCACGGTCGACCCGGCAACGCTGGCCGAGGCGCAGTACCGCGTCGAGCAGGGCCCGGAGCACGGCATCTGGCTCGCGCCGGCGCTCTCTGCCTGCGACAACCAGCTCCGACTCGACGACTATCTCGAGCTCGTCGACCAGACCGGCCGGATCATCGCCAGCGGCAAGCGCGGCAGCATCCCGCCTCACCTCGCACCGATCCTCCGCCGCCTTCAGATTGATGTCGACGCCTGGCTCGACGTCATGCGCGGACGCAGTCACTTCCTCGGCACCGCCGTCGGCGCACTCGCCAGACTGGTCAGCGAAGCCACCCGTCGCGGCGTGAAGTGGATCGCCGAGAAGACCCGCATCCATCGCGACCGCCGCGGACGCGCCCCGCCCGCTGTCGATCCCGCGCTCGGGTAGCGCAAAACCATATCCAGGCACGCCGTTGCGTCGCGAATCATCGCTGACGGCCGGCAAGTCGTGGGCCCCAAGGGTGCCCACGACCCGTTTTGTGGCCTCAGAGGCCTGAATCGGGTGCGAAATCCGCCAATTGCCACTGATGGCCAGCAAATCGGCGCTAGCCAGCGCCGTTGAGAAGCGGCTGTGCGCACGTTTCTCTGATAATAGAGC
>JBEPXK010000360.1:0-4611 GCA_041641915.1 Planctomycetota bacterium | reverse complement strand
GAGCCATGGTCCGCCATTGGTCCGAGGACAATGGCGAGCGAGGACGAGGGATGAGATACCCTGCCTCCGAGAAGCTGGAGATCATTCGCCTGGTCGAGCAATCGCATCTGCCGGTGACGCGCACGCTCGGGATGCTCGGCATTCCCCGCACCACGTTTTACAGATGGTATGATCGCTACCGGACGGAGAGTCCCGAGGCGCTCGAGGACCGGCCTCCCAGGCCCGCCCGCGTCTGGAACAGCATCCCCGAGGAGGTCCGGCAGCAGGTCGTGCGGCTGGCCCTCGACGAGCCCGAGCTCTCGCCGCGCGAACTGGCAGTGCGCTTCACCGACACCGAGCGTTACTTTGTCTCGGAGGCGTCCGTATATCGCCTGCTCAAGGCGCATGACCTGATCACCAGCCCGGCCTTCATCGTCATGAAGGGTGAGCCAATGGAACGCCAATGGTCCGAGTGACATTGGCGAACGACGAGTTCGCGGAGAAGACCACCCAACCGAACCAACTCTGGCAGACCGACTTCACCTATCTCAAGGTCATCGGCCGGGGCTGGCTCTATCTCTCCACCGTGCTCGACGACTTCTCCCGCTACGTCGTCGCCTGGAAGCTCTGCACGACCATGCGCGCGGGCGACGTCACCGACACGCTCGAGCTGGCACTCAACGCCTCGGGGCTGACAACGGCCAACGTGCTCCACAGACCTCGGCTGCTCAGCGACAATGGCTCGAGCTACATATCGCGGGATCTTGCCGCCTGGCTCGACAGTCAGCGCATGGGCCATGTCCGCGGCGCCCCGCATCACCCGATGACCCAGGGCAAGATCGAGCGGTGGCACCAGACGCTCAAGAACCGGATCCTGCTCGAGAACTACTTCCTGCCGGGTGATCTCGAGGCCCAGGTCGATGCCTTCGTCGAGCACTATAATCACCACCGTTATCACGAGAGCCTGGGCAATCTCACGCCCGCCGACGTCTACTTCGGGCGCGACCAGGCCATCCTGCAGGAGCGGCAGCGGATCAAGCGCCAGACCATCGAGCACCGGCGCTTGCTCCATCGCAGCGCCGCCGCCTAACATGAGCAACCAGATGCGCCAGAGCCTCCTCTATCTCAGGACGCCATCTGTCCCAAAAACCCTGACGACGGACATGAGGTGCTACGCGAATGCAGCAACAGACGCTATCAAGGGCCGGCCAATTCGCCAATTCAATGTCATTTCTCGCCTGACGTGATGGTGTGGACGACCTGCACCTCATCCATGTTTTCCTCCTGGCGTGACATCCTACAGACGACCACGCTATCCAGAAGCTCATCGGGCGGGCGAGGCCGTCAACACCATCACGTCATCGGGGGTTCGCCTCATCTACCCGACTTTACAGCGCTCATAGATTGCTCCAGGTCATGACGCCCGAGATAGATCAGCGGCCAATCCGCTGTCCCTGCGCAGCCGCCTCCGCATCCGCAAACACATGAAGAACGGTGGCCGCACAGATCATATCGCCAGATCGAGCCGCGGCTTCCAGAAGGGGCGGAACAGCTCGATCTTGGGGCAGCGGTTCATCACCACTTTCAGTCCCGCATCCTCGGCCAGCTTGGCGGCGCGATCGTCGTAGACGCCGATCTGGCCCCAGAGCACCTTGGCACCGATGGCGATGGCCTGCTCGGCGATGCCATAGAGCTCTTCCTTGGGCCGGAACACCTCGACCATGTCGACCGGGCGGTCGAGCTCCTCGAGGGAATGATAGACCGGGATGCCACGAATTTTTGTCACACTCGGATTGGGGTTGACCGGGATCATGTCGTAGCCGGTTTCGTGCAGAACACGTAGCACGCCGTAGCTGAATTTGGTCCTGTCGGCGCTGGCCCCAACCATGGCGATGGTTTTGACCGAACGCAGGATATCCGCCAGGTAGTCCGGCGGGTAATCGTAGATACGGTCGATATCGGCTTCGGGCATCTACGACTCCTTCGATGTGGCGATGTCCGGTTTCAGCTCGTGCGGCTCCAGTGGATCGAGAAACGGGTTGCGATAGAGCTTGTCGTGGCTTTCGACACCTATCTCGAGGGTGCAGTCCGTGACCGGTCGCGCAACGCAGAGCACAACGTAGCCGTTGGTGATCTGACGGTTGTTCAGCGCCACCTGCCGGCGCTGATCGATCTCGCCCGCGGTCAGCTTGGCCGCACAGGTGATGCAACCGCCATACTTGCAGCCATAGGGCAGATCGACGCCTTGCTCCCGCAACGTGTCGAGCAAGGGGCGGCGGGCATCGACGGTATAGGTCGCGCCACCGCGGTTGGCGATGGTTATGGTGCAGGTGCCGCTCACAGCCAGATATCGCTCGTGCAATCGCCGCCGGGATAGCGGCTTTCGTGGCAGCGGCTCGGCCCGTTGGGCTCCTTGCCGAAATCGACGATGAAGTCCTCGTTGATCTTCATGCCGCCGTTCTCAACGTCGCAATCGATCAGCACCATCACGCCGCCCTTGGTGCGGATCTCGGGATAGAACTGGTTGTCCCAGGTCGAGAAGAGCGACGTGGTGACATAGAGGCGCTTACCATCCAGCGACAGCTGGAACATCTGGGGGCCGCCGGCGACCTTGACCCCGTTGACCTCGGGCGCCTTCCCCAGCAGCCCCCCCATCCAGACCTGGCCGGTCAGTTTCGGATTGTGCGGATCGGTAATGTCGTACTGGCGCATGTCGCCGTGCAGCCAGTTGTTCAGGTAGAGGTACTTGTCATCCATAGACACCAGAATCGCGGACATCACGCCGGGAACGGGGATGGGCCATTCGGGATGCGGCTCGTTCCCCACGTCGATGATCTTCTCCCATTCCCATTTGCCCGCCTCGGATTTCCAGAAATGGATCACATTGGCGCTGAGCGCCGCACCGCAGAACCCATGCGTGCTGTCGGGGTCGTGATGGAACTTGACCTCAAGCGGGATCAGTCCGTCCTCGCCCAGATACTTGGTCTCTACCGGCACGCGCTTTTCGAAATCCCAGAAATGCAGGCGGCGGCCATATTTCAGGTGGCCCACCTCTTCCAGATCGAATCCCGGCATGAAGGTGTTGGGTGCTGCCCATTCCGAGCTCACCATCACGTTGTGGCGGGGCTGATACCAGAAGTCGTAGCCGAACGGGATGTCGCCCATCGAGTTCTCCCAGCGGCCTACGATCTCGAAATCCTTGTTGAGATGCAGATAGCCGCCCGGCGCCTCACCCTTGGCGTCGCCCAGGAACGAGATGATGATCTCGGAACCGAGACAGTGGACGGTGTGCGGACCCGAAAGGTTGGTCTTCCTCTTTATCTCGGCGCCGTCGATGACCTTGTGCAGGCGCGGCGCGCGTGGATCGGTCGCGGTGTCCACGACATGGACGTTGTTCGAGCGGACCCCCGGCACCAGCAGGTATTTGCGCGACATCGATGCGTCGTCATGGCACGAGGAACAGGCATTCCATCCCATATGGTGCAGCTCGTCGCCGATCCCCGGCATCTCCAGCCGATGGATCACCTGTGAGTAGGTCGAACTCTTCGGATCCACGTCCACCGTGGCCAGATAATCGGGTTTCTGTATCCCCGTCCCGGTGTAGATCGCGATGGTATAAAGCAGCTTCTCACGCGGGGCTTTGATGGCCTCGGCCGGGTTCGCATATCCCGGTCCGCAACATGCTCCGTTCATCTTCCAAGAGCCTCCCCTTGGTGATTTGGCCGCCGCCAGTGACGCACCGACCCATTATGTAACACCAGAGGACGCTTTGGCGGAAGGCGGGAGTGGCTGAAGCCCGTCCATGCCGTAGGGGACGTCCGCCGACCTGTTCTGACCCAGGACTGCAATTAGCAAGGTCAGGTTTCGCGGCGCGAATCAGAACCGGCCGGGCGGCCCCAGGAGCCTATCGAGGCTTCGGGCCCAATTCCTCAGAAAGCCCGACCCCGGTCAATCGAAAGCCGCTCAATCTGTCCAACCCGAGGGGCGCACTCCAGTCACCCCGGTCTGGACCCTCTCGATCCCCGATGAACTCCTCGAGATTTTCGCGACGGCAACGCTGGGCCTAGCGATGCTGTTGAAGTCGCAGGACCGGCAACTGCTCGACGCCATCCGCACGCAGGCCACCGACACGGTGGCGCGCGACCACGCCGCCGGCGCGGGTTACTGCGTCCCGGTCCCGGTCGCCCTGATCACCGCGGAGCCAGCCTGAGATCAGCGCCGCCGCGTGGTGGCGGCGCGGCGGAAGGGACGGGCCTCCAGTCCTACTGGCCGATGTTCACCGCGGTCCGGAGCGCCGGCGCGCCGGCCGGGTCGTTGCATACCGCGCTGGCGCTCGCCGACCGGATCCGGCCGGTGATGTCGCCAACGCGCAGCGACATGTTCTTCAGCACGGCGGCCGAGGTGCCAATCGGGCCATAGGGCGCGTCGTCGACCATTACGTAGAGGGCGCCGGCGTTGCCCGCGCGCAGCAGCGGCGCCCGCGCGCGCTCCGGCACCTGGTACTGGCCGCCCGGCGGCAGGATGCCCTCGAAGATCACCGCCTCGCCGTCGCGCACGCGGATCCAGGCCTCGTCGGTGGCGTGCAGCACCACCTTCGGCGGCCCGGTCTCGAGGCCGGCGAGGGCCGGCTCG
>JBEPXK010000359.1:0-4631 GCA_041641915.1 Planctomycetota bacterium | reverse complement strand
GGGGGGCCGGCCCCGCCCCCCATGACCCCCTCGGCGGCGCGCTAACGCGCGCAAGGCTGGTCGGCTTGATAGCACTCTCTAGGAGCTAGGAGCTCTGAGGGACCCGTCAGTGAGGAGCATTCGAGCCTTCGAAGGCTCCGTCCTCAGTGAGCCGGCGTCTCGGCCGCGGCCAGGGCCTGGCGCAGGTCGGGGAAGATGTGCAGCACCCGATCGAGATACACGCAGCGCACCGCCTGATCGGTGCTCTCGTTGAGCGCGCAGACCGCGAAGAAGATCTCCCGCTCGCCGCAGCATTCGTGCAGCCGGATGAAGGTCGCCAGACCCTCGCTGGAGATCCAGTCGACCGAGGTGCAGTTGACCACCAACGCGCTGGGTTCGGCGCTCAGCAGGTCATCGAGCGCACGATCCCACAGCAGGCGGTCGTTCTGGCCGACCGCACCGCTGGGGTGGAGCACCGCCGAGCTGCCGTGCCAACGCAGACCGAGCACGTCGCCGTGGTCGAGCTGCTTGAGCGTATCGGCCTCGGCCACGGTGCCGGTCTCGAGCACGCTGACCACGTCGCGGCGCATCGCTTCGGGATCGGGGTAGCGCAGCTCGCGGTCCTTGGCCATGCCACGTTGGATCAACGCGCGCATCCCACGGCTGAGGTCGGGGACCTCGTCGGCCGGATCGGGGGTCGGGTCGTGCAGCACCTTGGCGACCACATCCCATGAGCTGCGGCCCTCGTAGGGCTGCTTGCCGGTGATCATGCAGAAGAGGCTGGCGATCAGCGAGTAGATGTCGGTGCGGATGTCGAGATCTTCCTCACCCTGGGCGTGCTCAGGGCTCATGTAGGCCGGGGTGCCGTAGACCTCGCCCGACTGGCTGATGCGGTCGTCGTAGGCCACCGTGCGCGCCAGCCCGAGGTCGCCGAGCTTGGCCCGACCCTCGCGGGTGATGAAGATATTGGTCGGTTTGATATCGCGGTGGATCAGGCCGGCATCCTGGATCGCGATCAGGGCGTCGAGGCAGTCGCGGATGATCGCGAGGCTGCGCTGTTCGTCGAGCCGGCCGCCCTGTTTGCCCATCAACGCGCCGACGTCGCCGCCGTCGACCAGCTCCTGGACCATGTACAGGGTCTCGCCGTCGCGGCCCACGTCGTAGCAGGCGACCACGTTGGGATGGTTGATCCGGCCGAGGCTGCGCGCCTCGCGCATGAACCGGGCAACGAAGTCCTCGTCCTCGACGAAGCGGGGGGCGAGAATCTTGAGCGCGACCTCGCGCGAGAGCGCCATCTGCTCGGCGCGGTAGACCGTGCCCATGCCGCCACGACCGAGTTCGTCGATGATGCGGTAGCCGGCGACGTTCTCGAGCCGCGGCGCGCCGCCGCCCGATTTCCACTGGCGTTTGATGCTGTGCATGACCCGGTCGATGTCGCCGATGGTCAGCAGACCGAGCCGGGCGGCGCACTTGCCCGCCGGCTGGCTGCTCTCGCGCATCATCCGCCGGACCTGCTCCACCTCCTCGGCAGCCAACAGGCCGAGACGCTGGGCGTGGGTAAGGAAATCCCGATTGGTAGTGGTCCCGGTCATGTCGGTACGGATCTGCGTTTCCATCGGCGGCGGGAGGTGCGTCCATCACTGATACCGTCCGGGGGCGGCCCATGCAATCGGGGGTTCCGGGGCGCCGGCTTGCGTCTGACCGGCTCGGGCCTATCGTGCACGCGCCGACGGGTACTGGCCGGATCCGGACCCGGTTCGAGCGTTCTCGATCAGCCGCGCCGGCGACGCCGGCTGAATCGGAACCGGAACCGCGCCCCATTCGACCACCCCGCCGCACCGTCGATACGGTTTCAGGCCGGGCAGAGGTGCCTCGCCCCGGATCGGCGCTCACCGATCAGGATCATCACAACATGGCGAAGCAGAACGAGCTCGCCGGCATGACGCTCAAGGAATTGCGTCAGCTGGCCGGGCAACACCAGATCAAGAACCGTAGCCGACTCGCGAAGAAGGACCTCATCGAGGCCCTGAGTCAGGCCGCCGCCGCCGGCGAGCGACCCGCCCAGAAGCCGCCGGCCGCCAAGCCACCGCCGCCCCCGAAAACCGATACCCCCGTAAGCCAGACCGCCCCGGCAGACGAACCGGAGGTGCTCGATGCCGCAGCGGTGGCCCGGATCACCGGCGGCGCGGCTGACGAACCGGCGCCACGCAAGCACGAGGAACCGGCGGCATCGCAACGCGCGCCGCGCCAGGAGCGCCCCGCGGCCGGCCAGGACCAGCGCGAGGCCGATACCAAGGGTGCGGACAAAGACGCGGACAAGGGAAAAGACAAGGACGACGATTCCACCGACGAAGAAGGTGGCCGCAGCAAGCGCCGGCGCTCGCGGCGGCGGCGCAAGCGCGGCAAGGGCAACGGCGACAAGACCAACGGTGAGCGCAACAGCGGCGAGAAGCCCGAGAACGACGACCGGCAGGAGTCCGACAAGGGCGGCAAGGACCGCAGCGACGTCGGCAAGGACCGCAGCGACGGCGGCAAGGACCGGAGTGATCGCCGCGAAGCCGGCAAGGCCGACAAGGGCGGCAAGGGGCGCGAGACCAGTGAGCGACCGGCGCAGGAATCCGCTCCGGCCAAGCCGCGCCGCCCACGGCTGGACAAGCCGCAGCGCAAGGCACCGCCGATCCTCGACCGCCTGCGTGCGTTCTCGCGCGGGATCCTCGAGCTCTGCGATCCCGACACCCCGTCCTGGGCCCAGCCGCGGCTGAGCGAATTGCTGGCCGAAGCCGGCGTCGCCCCGATCCCCTGCGAGGGCCTGCCGCACCCCGACTTCCACGAGGTGGTCGGCGAACGCGGCGCCGCCGGCGTTCAGCCTGGACACATCAGCGCGGTCGAGAACCCGGGCTTCGCCCTGCGCGGCGATCGTGGCGATCTCTTCCCACTGCGGCGCAGCCAGGTGTTGGTCGCTCCCGGCGGCAGAGAGAGCGGCGAGCGCGAGCAATCCCGCAACATCCCGGATGAGCCGACGCGCACCGAACCGGAACCGACGACCGAACCGGCTTCCGAGCCGGAAGCGCAGGGCGCCCAGGCCGAACCGGTCGCGAGCCAAGCCCCGGCCAAACCGGTTGCGGCCGAGCGGCCGGCGTCGACCGACGAGGCCCCGGCCCCGGCCCCGGCGAGCGAGGAATCGCCGCCGGCCAGGAAGAGCCGTTCGCGGCGACGCAAACCGGCAGACGAGGACCAGCCCCCGGCAGCGACCGGCCCGGTCGAGGGCGAACCCGCTCCGGCGCCGACCGACAGCGCCCACCGCGCCATGCCGGGCGACCAGGCACCCACGCTGCCGCTGCGACCGCAGGACCCCGACGAACTCGAGCTGCGCCCCAAGTCACAGGCGTTCCAGGAGCTGGGCCTGTGTCCGCAGATCCTCGCCGACCTGGCCGAGATCGGATACGAACAGCCCTCGCCGATCCAGGCGGAAGGCATCCCGCCGGTGCTACAGGGCCATGACATCATCGGTCAGGCACAGACGGGCACCGGCAAGACCGCTGCCTTCGTGCTGCCGTTGCTCCACCGGCTCTACGAGTGGGAGGGCGAGGGCCCGGTGGCGCTGATCCTCTGCCCCACCCGCGAGCTCGCCCGCCAGGGCTACCGCGAATTCAACCGCATGGCCGGCAAGAGCGGCGCCCGCACCGCGCTGATCTACGGCGGCGTGAGCATGGACGACCAGCTCGACGCCCTGGCGCGCAAACCCCATGCGATCATCGGCACTCCCGGCCGGATCATCGACCACATGCGGCGACGCAACCTCGACCTGTCGCATCTGAAGATGATGGTGCTCGACGAGGCCGATCAGATGCTCGACATCGGTTTCCTGCCGGACATCGAGTTCATCCTCAAGCATACCCCGCCCCAGCGGCAGACCCTGCTGTTCTCGGCGACCATGCCCGAGGAGATCCGTCGACTGTCCGAGCGCTACATGCGCGAGCCGCGCGTGGTCCACGTCCTGCCTGAACGCGTCACCGCCGACAACGTCGACCAGAAATGGATCGCCGTCGACTCCGATCGCAAGACCCGGCTGCTGGCCCACTTCATCGAGACCCAGGACCCCGAGAAGATGGTGGTCTTCTGCCGGACCAAGCACCAGACCGATCGCGTGGCCGATGTGCTCAAGCGCAAGAAGATCAAGGCCGGCGCGATCCACGGCGACCTGCCGCAGAAGAAGCGCGAGCGCACGCTCAAGGACTTCGCCGACGGTAAGCTGCCCTGTCTGATCGCGACCAACGTCGCCGCGCGCGGGCTCGACATCCCTGCGCTCTCGCACGTGGTCAACTACGACATCCCCGAAAATCCCGAAGAGTACGTCCATCGCATCGGCCGCACCGCGCGCATGGGCGGCAAGGGCGTGGCACGCACCTTCATCACGCCGGACGACGGCCAGTTCCTGCTCGAGATCGAGAAGCACATCGGCGAGCTGCTCGAAGAGGAGGTCGTCGACGGCATGCAGGCCACGACCACCCAGAAGACGCCCTCGCCCGAGGCCAGAGAGCGCGACAGCGCCCAGACGCCGCGCCTGCTCAAGCCGCTCGCGGGCGGCGTCAGACTCGGGCGCCGCCGGCGCTGACGCGCCGGCGGGCTCACGGCGCAGGCGGCGGCGCTGC
>JBEPXK010000358.1:0-4663 GCA_041641915.1 Planctomycetota bacterium | reverse complement strand
CCCCCTCTGATAGAAGCCTCTTTCATCAGGGGACTTCGTCCCCCGAACCCCCTGTGCCTCGATTGAGGAGGCGCGCCGACGCCCGACTCAACGCTTCTGCAGCAGCGAGACGATGCGCGCGGCGGTCGGGCCGGCCGAGGCGGGGTTCTGGCCGGTGACCAGACGGCCGTCGGCCACCACCTGTTCGGCGAAGGTCTCTGCCGTGACCACCGTCGCGCCCAGCTCCTCCAGGCGCTCGGTGAGCAAGAAGGGGACGGCGTCGACCAGGTCGACCGCGCGTTCCTCGGCGACGGTGAAGGCGGTCAAGCGCTTGCCGGCGACCAGTTGCTTGCCGCCCTCCAGCTCAACGCCGACCAGCGCGGCCGGGCCGTGGCAGACGGCGCCGACGATGCCGCCGTCGTCCCATACGCGGCGCACGGCCTGCTGGACAACCTCGTTATCGGGAAAATCCCACATCGTCCCGTGACCGCCAGCGAAGAAGATCGCATCGTAGTCGGTCGGGTCGACAGCGGCCAGCGCGTGGCTGTTGTACAGCGCCTCGATCGCGCCGAGGTTCTCCCACAAGCGGCGATTGACCGCGTCTTCGAGATCGAAACTCCTCGGGTCCATCGGCACGAATCCGCCGTCCGGACTGGCGAAGTCGACCGCGAGACCGGCGTCGCGAAACTCGGCCCAGGGGTGAGCGACCTCCGCCAACCAGAAGCCGGTCGGCTTGGCGTCTGCGTCGCTCGGGCCCAGGGTGCCGTGGTTGGTCACCACTATCAGCACCTGCAGTTCGGTAACGTCTTCGCCTTCGACCCCTGGAACCGCGGGCGCACACCATGCCACAGCCAGTGACACGAGAACGAGCAGGTGAATCAGGCGCGACCGCTGGACGGTGCCCGGCGCAAAGGGATGGGTATTGGTTCGCATCCGTGCCATCCTGACGCCACCACCACCGGCGGTAACCGGAGGGAATGCCCGCGCCCGCTCAGCGCCGCTGCGCCCAGGTCCGCGGACCGTAGCCGGCGGCACGGCGGAACCGGTGATTGAAATGGCCTGGCTGGCAGCTGGTTCCGACACGGCGCCGCGGCCCTGGTGTTGACCGGCATGAGCGAGGGCAGCGTGTTCAGCTATCGCGGCAGCTGGGCCACCGCCGGCTGCAACACACCCTGGGAGGGCGACTGGCGCGTGGTCGGGACCGATGACCGCCTGCACGTTCCTCCCGCAGTCCTGATCCGCCATAGCCCCGGAGGACCGTGCACCTCAGCCGGGCACGACGCGCGCCGGCGCGCTCAGTCAGCCAGCGAGACCGTCGCGCCGTCGCCCAACGGCACCACCACCCGGCCCACCGTCGGCGCAGTGATTTCTAGCGTCACCGCCTCTGCGTCCTCGGCGAGCACCGTCGCCCGGGCCGGCGCCACCGCGCCGCGAGCGGTGGTCAGCACCCAGACCGTGGTCAGGTCGCGAGCGACGGCCCGGTACACGCTGGTGGGGCAGGGCTCGAAAACATTGTAGCGCGGGCTGTACCAGCCCTGCAGCGGATCCGCCTGGCCGCAGACCAGCTCCACTGTCCCCGGCCAGGTCAGCGGCGCGATGGCGAGGTTGCCGCGGTCGTCATCGGTGCTGCGACAGGCATCGCCGTCGATGGTCACCGTACAGCGCGGATGCCAGTGCCACAGGGCCTGGTAGGCGCGTTCACGATCGCTGCACAGACGATCGACCACGATCCACAGCCCCGGATGCCGCGCGGTGGGGTGCAGATAGCACACGGCGCGGGCATGGCAGATACTGCCTGGCAGCCCGCCGAAGTCGGTCCACGCGGAACGAGCGTAATCCCAGCGGTCGCCGGCCTGCAGCCGCTGCCCGGGAACCGGATCCTCGCACCGGCGCGGGCCCGGGGCCTGACCGTGGCCGTCGACCAACCACACGTTGTGCCCGGCCGAGCGGCGGGCGTAGGCATCGGCGTACCGGAACAGATCACCGGTGTAGGCGAAGCGGCCGCTGTCGACGAGCAGGTCACGGCCGTGGGCGTGCAGCGAGAGGTGCAGGTGGTCGTCGTGCTGGTGCGACCAGCCCCATGGCCCCAGATCGAAGAAGGCCCACTGCGCTTCGCGGTCCCACCCCGAGCGCATGATCAGCTGCCCGGCCCAGGGGTACGCGCGCGATGGCGGATCGGCCGGAGTCGACCGCCCGACGCCTTCGCTCCAGCGCCAGTCCTCGCGGCCGTGCTGCTCGGCCGCCTGGCGCAGCTGCTCGCGGAAGTCGACCCGGTCGCCGTCGTTGTTCAACGGAATGCTGCCATCCGGGCGCAGGCAGCCGGCGAGGTAGTCCCACATTGCCGCCACCGGGCGCACGAGCCCGGTCGGCGCGGCGAGCCCCGCGGCCTGGCAGGTCGCTATCGCCTGATCGAAATGCCGCAACGAGACCCAGTGGTACATCGCCGTGAGTTCGATCTGGACCCCGTCGGGATAGACCTGGAAAGCAGCCTCGTCGGACAGTACCGCGAGCGCATGATCACGCCAGGCGTCCGCCTCGCGAAAAAACGGAAAGGCGGTCGCGGCCAGCAACAACCCGTTCATCTCCATGCTGGCATGGTTGCTACGCCTCCGGTGATAACGGAGGAGATAACGGCAGTGGTCGCGCACCGAGGCGAGCATCATCACCCGCGTCAGCGGACGGAACGCGGAACATCGCTGCAGAGCGTAGAACACCTGCGGCCAGGCCATGGCCAGGCGCAGACCCACCTCCAACTCACGCCATGGCCCCGAGCTGCAGTGACCCAGCGGGCGCGGGTTCTGCACCAGCCAATCCGCGAGCAGGCTGTCGCAGTGACGCGCGTAGCGCTCATCGCTCCGCTCGCGCCAGGCCGCGACCAGACGCGGCGCCCAGGCGTGCCGGTTGAGCAACCAGGCCCATTCGCGGTCGTGGTGCGGGCCGCGATCGTGCCAGTCCAGACCCTTGCCGGAGGGACAGGGCTGCGTCGCGGCGACGTCCTGGATGGTGAAGGTGTTCTCCAACAGGCGATCGACATCATCCAGTGCCCAATCGGCTTCCGGCGCTTCCGCCCCGCGCAACCAATGACCGCAGTTCCCGGCGGCAATGCGCGCGAGTAGATTCGCGACCTGCTCGCGCCGATCCTCACTGGCACCGGCGTTGCCGGCCAGGTCCGGATGCTGCGGATCGACATCCTCGCACAACCCGTCGATCAGACCTGGATGCTCGCGGCAGAGCCAGTCGAGATCGAGATCGTCGCTGCGCATGACACCATCCCCCACCGCGGTTGCGCACTGCGCACCTTGAGCACCACGAGCAGACCGGCAAGGCGCATCTCTCAGCTGACAACGACGGGGCGAGCGCAGCGGTCGCAGGCGGGATGACCGGTGCGGGAGGCGAAGCCGGCGGCCCGATCAGCTCGTCGTCGCACAAGCGCCTGCCGTGCGCCCGACACCGGGTGGCCGGGAATCCGGCTCTGGCGGCAGGGCGATCGCATCCACGAGCCAGGCGCGCTCACCCTGGCAAGCGGCCCAGGCGCGGACGGCGAGCAGCGCCGGCATGGCCAGGAACGCCCCGGGGACGCCGCCGATCCAACCGCCGGCGATCACCGCCACCAGCACCAGGGTCGAGGAGCATTCGAGCTCGCGGCCCTGGATCAGCGGCGCGACCACGATGCCCATGACCAGCTGGATGCCACCGACCACGCCGACGGCCAACACCGTCTGGCCGATATCGCCGGTGGTGGCATAGGTCAGCAGCGCCGGCGGAATCACCGCGAGCAGGCTGCCGATGGTGGGAAAGTAATTGAGTGCGAAATTGAGCACACCGTAGATCAATGCCAGCTCGATGCCGGCGATCAGACAGGCGATCCAGATCGCCATACCGGTACCCAGGCCGACCAGGGTGCGGACCACGAAATAGCGGCGGACGCGATACACGCCGGTGAGGTCGTGGTCTACCACCCGCGTCACGCCGCTGAGGCTCGTGGCGGATACGAGAGTGGCGATGATCAGCCATGGGGCCTACGCGGGCGAGGTTGGCCCGGCATCCTCGGCGGAACCCGGCTCAGAAGACGGTGTTGATCCGCTCCAGGCGCTTGCGCAGGTGTTCCTCGTGGACGTCGGAGAACTCGATCACGTGTTCCTTGATCTTGCCGGCGACCAGCAGATGGAGGTACGGGTTGTCCGGCCCGTATTTCTTGGCGATGACGTAATTGTCGCGGCGGATGAAATTGTGCATCGCCTCGATCACTCCGTCGGTGCTGGCATTGCCCTCCTCCCACTCGCGCAGCAGCCGGGCGAGTTCGTGGAGGTCCGGTTCGAGTTCCTTGCCGGCGAGGCTGCGGCCCAGACGGCGGACCTCTGCGGTTTCGGCTTCTGAGAGGGCAGGCATGGCGAGGCTCCTTCAGGTCAGAGTGTCAGACTGGCCATCGCAACGGCGATGGGTTCAGGCAGGAGGTGCGCAAGAATGCGACCTAACCGTTGGCGGCGTCCTTCCAGCGCGCCGACGCCTTCGGGCATCGGCTCGATGGTGAAATGCTGTTCGTTTTCGCGCGCCGCCGCGGGGAAGGCGCCATTGGTATTGGTGATATCGAGGCGTACCGGTTCCTCGCACGGGATTCCGCCGAGTTCGGTCCGGACCGCCTCGACGCAGGCGTTGTCGCTGTCGCAACGCAGGCGGATGGTCC
>JBEPXK010000357.1:0-4663 GCA_041641915.1 Planctomycetota bacterium | reverse complement strand
ATCAGCGGCGGCGGCGGAGTCATCTTCCGCGGCAGCGGCTTCTGGGAGACCGACTACAACCGTTCGGCCGACTACCAACAGAAGGCCAAGGGCGAGTCGAAGACGGCCGACGCGGGCGGCGGTGACGGCGCCAAGCAGGCCACCGCCGGCGACGCGAAGGCGAAGCAGACGAACAAGGCCGGCAGCACGGCCAAATCGACCAGCGCTGCCGCCACTGACGGCTGACCAGTCGTTGCGCCTGGGTCGTTCTGACAGCTGCGCGTCAGACGTCACGGCGCTGCAAACCGAGGAAAACCCTTTACAACAATGAGTTTACACGAAGTGGCACGCTACGTGCATCGGGGCAGGCCTGCCGGGTGACCGTGTCACTTCAGCCAAGCAATTCCAAGCCATTCGAGGAGAAGTCTTTATGGCAGCCAAACAGATCGTCCTGAACGACGACGTGCGCGACAAAATCAGGGACGGCGTCCGCAAGTTGTCGGCCGCCGTGAAATGCACCCTGGGCCCGCGCGGGCGCAACGTGGTGCTCAGCAAGAGCTGGGGTTCGCCGCAGGTCACCAAGGACGGCGTCACCGTCGCCGAGGAGATCGAGTTCCGTGATCCCTACGAGAACATGGGCGCCAAGCTGGTGAAGGAGGTCGCCTCCAAGACCTCGAAGAACGCCGGTGACGGCACCACCACCGCCACCGTGCTCGCCGAAGCCATCTTCAGCGAAGGGCTGCGTGCGGTCTCCGCCGGCGTCAGCCCGCTGGCGATCAAGAGCGGCATCGAGGCCGCGGTCGACGCGGTCACCGGTGCGCTGGACACGGCCGCGACCAAGGTCAAGGGCAACTGGGATGCGATCGCCAACGTCGGCACCATCTCCGCCAACAACGACCAGCAGATCGGTAAGACCCTGGCCGAGGCGATGCAGAAGGTCGGCGAAGACGGCGTGATCACCGTCGAAGAGGGCAAGGCCCTGGACGACGAGGTCGACGTGGTCGAGGGCATGCAGTTCGATCGCGGCTACCTGTCGCCGAACTTCGTCACCGATCCCGACAAGATGATCACCGTGCTCGAGGATCCGATGATCCTCATCCACGAGAAGAAGATCGGCAACATCCAGGACCTGGTCCCGCTGCTCGAGAAGGTCGCCAAGGCCGGCAAGAGCCTGTTGATCATCGCTGAGGATGTCGAGGGCGAGGCGCTGGCCACGCTGGTGGTCAACAACATGCGCAAGGTGCTCAAGTGCTGCGCGGTCAAGGCGCCGGGCTACGGCGACCGCCGCAAGCAGATGCTCGAGGACATCGCTGCCCTGACCGGCGGCAAGGCGATCATGGAGGACCTGGGCATCGAGCTCAAGGCGGTCGAACTCGCCGACCTCGGCCAGGCCAAGACCGTGACCGTCGACAAGGACACCTGCACGATCGTCGAGGGCAAGGGCAAGCGCACCGACGTCCAGGCGCGGATCAAGCAGATCCGGCGCGAGATCGAGGACACCACCTCCGATTACGATCGCGAGAAGCTGCAGGAGCGGCTGGCCAAGCTCGCCGGTGGCGTGGCGGTGATCAAGTGCGGCGCCGCGACCGAGGCGGAGATGAAAGAGCGCAAGGATCGCTACGACGACGCGCTGCACTCCACCCGCGCCGCGATCGAAGAAGGCATCATCGCCGGCGGCGGTGTGGCTCTGCTGCGTGCGATGGCCGCGATCGACAAGCTCAAGCTCGATGACGAGGAGCAGCGTGGCGCTGCGATCGTCAAGAGCGCGCTGCGGCTGCCCGCGGCGACCATCGCCGAGAACGCCGACAAGGACGGCATGGTGGTGGTCAACGCCATCCTCAAGGGCAAGGGTGACCACGGCTACAACGCCAAGGACGACGTCTACGGCGACCTGCGCAAGGCCGGGATCATCGATCCGGTCAAGGTCACCAAGACGGCCCTCGAGAACGCGGCTTCGGTCGCGGTCCTGCTGCTGAACACCGACGCCATGATCGCCGAGATCAAGGAGAAGAAGTCCGAGTCTGCCGGCGGCGACGAGGGCATGGGCGGCATGGGCGGCATGGGCGGCATGGGCGGCATGGGCGGCATGGGCGGCATGATGTAGCCCGCGCCGCAGGCGCACTTCTCATCCATCAACCCCACACAAACAACAGTCCAGACACAGGATCACAGACATGGCCAAGAACAAGATCAGCATCCAGCCCCTCGACGACCGCGTGGTGGTCATCCGCACCGAGCCCGAGGAGGCCACCGCCGGTGGGATCATCCTGCCCGAGAACGCCAAGGAGAAGCCCCAGGAGGGCAAGGTCGTGGCCGTTGGCCCCGGCAAGCAGCTCGACTCCGGCGAGCGCGCCACCCCCGACGTCAAGGTCGGCGACGTGGTCCTCTTCGCCAAGTACGGCGGGACCGAGATCACCGTCGACGGCGAGGACGTGATCGTCCTGCGCGAGAGCGACATCCTCGCCAAGGTCGGCTGAGCGCGTGCGGCCGTCGCCGGGTGCGGCGGCCGCAGCGATGATCCCCACAATCCATCAATAAGACATCAAGGACACACACAATGGCAGCCAAGCAACTCATGCATGCCGAAGATGCCCGCAAGAAGATCCTCACGGGCATCAAGACCCTCTCCGATGCGGTGAAGGTCACCATGGGCCCGACCGGCAAGGTCGTCGTGATCGAGAAGAGCTTCGGCGCTCCGACCGTGACCAAGGACGGCGTGACCGTGGCCAAGGAAGTCGAACTGCCCGATCCATTCGAGAACATGGGCGCGCAGCTGGTCAAGGAGGTCGCCTCCAAGACCTCGAACGTCGCCGGCGACGGCACCACCACCGCCACCGTGCTCGCCGAGGCGATCTACCGCGAGGGCCTCAAGGCCACCTCGACCGGCGCCAACCCGACCGAGGTCAAGCGCGGCATCGACCAGGCCGTGGACGCGGCGGTCGACGCGATCGCGAAGCTCTCGACCAAGATCAAGACCAGCGAAGAGATCGCTCAGGTCGGCACCATCTCGGCCAACAACGACGCCGAGATCGGCAAGCTGCTGGCCGAAGCGATGGACAAGGTCGGCAAGGACGGCGTGATCACCGTCGAAGAGGCCAAGTCGACCGAGACCAGCCTCGATCTCGTCGAGGGCATGCAGTTTGACAAGGGCTACCTCTCGCCGTACATGGCCGCCGGTAGTGAGAGCCAGGAAGTGGCGCTCGAGAACCCGCTGATCCTGGTCTTCGAGAAGAAGGTCTCCAACCTGCGCGAATTCCTGCCGCTGCTCGAGAAGGTGGCCCAGTCCGGCAAGCCGCTGCTGGTGATCGCCGAAGACGTCGAGGGCGAGGCCCTGGCCGCCCTGGTGGTCAACAAGCTGCGCGGCACGCTCAATGCCTGTGCCGTCAAGGCGCCCGGCTTCGGCGACCGTCGCAAGGCCATGCTGCAGGACATCGCCATCCTCACCGGCGCCAAGTTCATCAGCGAGGACCTCGGTCTGAAGCTGGAGAACGTGGAGCTCGCCGACCTCGGTACCGCCAAGCAGGTGACCGTGGAGAAGGAAGCGACCACCATCATCGAAGGCGCCGGCAAGAAGGCCGACCTCCAGGCCCGGATCAACCAGATCAAGCAGCAGATCGATGAGACCACCTCCGACTACGATCGCGAGAAGCTGCAGGAGCGGCTGGCCAAGCTCTCCGGTGGCGTCGCGGTGGTCAATGTCGGTGCCGCGACCGAGCCCGAAATGAAGGAGAAGAAGGCCCGGATCGAGGACGCCCTCCATGCCACCCGCGCGGCGGTCGAGGAAGGCATCGTCGCTGGCGGCGGCGTGGCGCTGCTGCGCTGCAAGGCGGCGATCGAGAAGCTGCGCAAGGACCTCGACGGCGACCGCGCTCTCGGCGCGACCATCGTCCTCGACGCGATCGAGTTCCCGGCCAAGCAGATCGCCGAGAACGCCGGCCAGAACGGTGCGGTGATCGTTTCCGAGATCCTCGCCACCAAGGGCAACACCGGCTACAACGCCCGTACCGCCAAGATGGAGGATCTGGTCAAGGCCGGTGTCGTCGATCCGGCCAAGGTCACTCGCGTCGCGCTGCAGAACGCCGCGTCGATCGCCGGGCTGATGCTGACCGTCGAGACCATGGTCGCCGAACTCAAGGACGAGGACGAGCCGGTCGCCGGCGCCATCTCCTGATTCCAGGACCCGTTCTCACGTGAACTGGACGACCCCCGGGCTGCTTGGTCCGGGGGTCGTCGCATGTGAGCCCCCTCGCGAGCGATGGGGCTGGCGCCAGAGGGATGTTGGGCGGCTAGCATCGGCGCAGCCGATCCATGGGCATCCCGATAGAGCCAGGGGAGTAGGTCCATCCACTTGCGAATGGACCGTAGGGGCGAGGCCCCTGAGTGGTTACGCAGCAGAAAGGTGGGCCGGAGCCCTAGTGGTCTGTCTGAGCAGTCCTGTAACATATGCTTGCCGCGGACGGGCATCTACTTCGTTGGGATTTCCTCGATGTGGCGCTGCCACACCTTCGACGGGTCCCTCAGAGCTCGCGCAGCACCTTCGCACGGCAAGAATCGTCGTCAACGGGTCGGCCGACCGAGGGGTGGTTTTCTGCGAAAATGGGCCGCAGGGCGGAACCGGCATCGCGCAGCGATAGCCGGCCCCGGTGGGGCCGGCGGCCGGTGGAGCGCGACGAGCGACAGCGAG
>JBEPXK010000356.1:4478-4671 GCA_041641915.1 Planctomycetota bacterium | reverse complement strand
AGTGCCCCGTGACGCCATCCTCCTTGTTGGCTCGCCGCGCAATCCGCTGCTTGAGAATGCGCATGAACCACGAGACGGAGGCGAGGCGCGCCCGTCGCACGGCAACCCAGGCGTCATCGCGCGCATGACGATCGATGTCCAGAAAACCCAGGACGCTCTATTATCAGAGAAACGTGCGCACAGCCGCTTCTCA
>JBEPXK010000356.1:0-4468 GCA_041641915.1 Planctomycetota bacterium | reverse complement strand
TCAGCGATGATTCGCGACGCAACCGCGTGCCTGGATGTGGTTTTCGCTACCCGAGCGCGGGATCGACGGCGGGCGGTGCGCGTCCGCGGCGGTCGCGATGGATCCGGAAAATCCAGGACGCTCTATTAGCGGAGAAACGTGCGCACAGCCGCTTCTCAACGGCGTTGGCTAGCGCCAACACGAAAACCCAGGACGCTCTATTATCAGAGAAACGTGCGCACAGCCGCTTCTCAACGGCGCTGGCTAGCGCCGATTTGCTGGCCATCAGTGGCAATTGACGGATTTCGCACCCGATTCAGGCCTCTGAGACCCCAAGACGGGGCATGAGCACCCTTGGGGCCCACGACTCGCCGGCCGTCAGCGATGATTCGCGACGCAACGGCGTGCCTTGATGTAGTATTTGCGCTACCCGAGCGCCGGATCGACAGCGGGCGGGGCGCGTCCGCGGCGGTCGCGATGGATCCGGGTCTTTTCGGCGATCCCCTTCACGCCGCGCCGGGTAGCTTCGCTGACAAGCCTGGTGAGCGCGCCGACGGCGGTGCCCAGGAAATGACTGCGTCCGCGCATGACGTCGAGACAAGCGTCGACATCGATCTGGAGGCGGCGGAGGATCGGTGCGAGGTGAGGCGGGATGCTGCCGCGCTTGCCGCTGGCGATGATCCGCCCGAACCGTCCGAACCGAAAGGACACTCACAGATACGGAGTGATCGCACCTGTCTTCTCGGGGGCGGGGGACGATGTTCCCTGATGAAAGAGCAGAAAGGGGGGGCGGAGCCCTGTGTTCGCAGTCCGTGGGTTGTGGGCGGAGGCCCGGCTTAGTGCGACGGATTCGGATCTTGCCGCCAGCGGCCGGGTGTCGTTCCGCGGGCGGCACGGAAGTCGGCGCAGAGATGGCGTGCGTGGGCGTAGCCGCATTGCATGGCGATTTCGGCCAGCGTGAGTTCGCTGTGTTCCAGGAGCTCGCCGGCGCGTTGCAGGCGCAGGCGCCGATGCAGGGCCTTGGGTGCGCAGCCGAACGCTTCGCGGCAACGACGGTGCAGGTGGCGCGGCGTGCAGCCCGCTGCATCCGCGATTTCGGCGATGCGCCACCGTCGGTCGGGGCGGTCCTGCAGGCGACGCAGGAGGATCTGCGCGGGATCGTGTGCGTCGCTCGGCTCACCCGTGTCACCGGTTGCGTGCGCCAGGGCGCTGGCGAGCAGGGCGAGGGCGGCGAGGCGGTCGGCCTCCGCGGTCGGGTCACCGGGGAACTGCGCCGCGGCCCAGATGCGCTGATGCTCCGGCAGGGGGGCGGTGACCAGTGGTCGACGCAGGCGCTCGGGCAAGGCGCCGGTGCACAGGAAATGCAGGCAGAGGTCCTCGCCCCAGTCGTCGCGGGTCTGGGTGTGCAGCAGTTGCGGCGGGTGGAGGGTGCAGGCGCCGGCAGTGAAGGACAGGGAGGGGTGGCCGCGATGGGCGACGTTGCCGCAGCCGTGTAGGTGGAGCACCAGCTCGAGCGCATCGTGGCGATGCCAGCGGCAGGTGCCGGCAGGGCGGCCGTGGCGCCAGGCGACGGTGAAGCCGAGGCAGTGGACGAGAGCGGGGCCGGCCATGTCCGAATTGTGGAATCCGGGTCCGCTCGGGGGAAGCGACAGCCGCGGCGGCCGGGACAAGCATGGGTCATGTCTGGAGCACTCGCTGGCCTGCGACACCTGGCCGTGATCGGCTGCGGCGGCATGTCCGCCGGCTGCTATCTGCCTGCCCTGCGGCAGCTGTGCGGCGATCGCGCGGCAGAGCTGCGGTTGAGCTGCGTCGACCCGGATGCGGATCGCGCCGCCGCGTTGGTCGATTCCTGGCCTGGCCCCGGCCGGGTGATGGCAGTCGCCGATGCGGTCCTGGAACAGGAACGACTCGATGCGGCGCTGGTGGTGGTGAGCGCGGGGGCCTGCGGCGCGGTCGCGCGACCGCTGCTGGCCGCCGGCTTGCCCTGCCTGATCGAGAAGCCGCCGGCGTGCGACTGCGTCGAGCTGGACGCCCTGGCGGCGGCGGCTGCCCAGCGCGGCGTTCTGGCCGAGGTCGCCTTCAATCGACGTTCGCAGCCGATGGCGCGTCGCTGTCGGACCATGGTCGGCAGCGTGGCCGGTCCGTTGCGTGCGGTGCGCGGCCGGCTGACGCGGCGCGGCCGTCGGGATCCGGATTTCAGCCTCACCGCGATCCACCTGCTCGATGCGGCGGCCTGGTGTGCCGGCACGCCCTACGCCGAGCTCGCCCTGCACTATCCGCCGCGACCGGCGGGCTGCATCGCTTACGCGTTGCGCGGCTCGCTCGAGACCGGGGCGTCGGTCGAGCTGCATATCGATCCGATGGCCGACGACCACCGCGAGGAATTGACCTTCGGCTTCGATGGCGTGGATCTGCGGCTCGAGCTGGCGGTCCGCGTTGCCGGCCAAGCGCAGCCGGGGAGCCTGGAGCTGGTGCGCGATGGCAGCCCCGCGACTGCCGAGCACGACGCCGCCGGGCCGTGGTGGGCGGTCAACGGCGTGGCTCCGATGCTCCGCGCGTTCCTCGCGCGCGTGGCGCGTGGGGAGCGCTCCAGCCCCCACCCGCCGGCGAGTGCGCGACAGCCGGTGGCGCTGATGAACGCACTGCAGGCCAGGCGGGAACACTGGACCGCGACCGGAGTTTGATGATGAACCGCAAACCGCGCGATGCCGCATTGGACTACATGCCGTTCCGCTACCGCGAACAGGCTGACCCGGCGCAACGCGCCGATCAACAGGCGTGGCAGGAGGAGCTGCGGCGCGATGGTGTTGTCCTCGGCGCGGATTGCTTCGTCTCCCGTCGGGCCCAGATCCTGACCGACAGCCTCGATCTCGGCCGTGGCAGCTGGGTTGCGGCCGAGGCGATCCTGCGTGGCACGGTGACCTGCGGCGCGGGTTGCACCGTCAACCTCGGGGTGGTGACCATCGGCCGGATCCAGATCGGCGATGATGTGCACATCGCCGCCGGTGCGCAGCTGATGGGTTTCACCCACGAGCACGGCGATCCGGAACGGCTGATCTGGGAGCAGGGCTGCAGCGAGCGGGGGATCACGATCGGTGACGATGTCTGGATCGGCGCGAACGCGGTGGTCCTCGACGGGGTGCATATCGGCTCGCATTGCATCATCGGCGCAGGCGCGGTCGTCACCCGCGACGTGACCGACTACGCGGTGGTCGGCGGCGTGCCCGCCCGCCGGCTGCGCGACCGGCGTGGGCCCTCCGGCGCCGCGCGTCAGCCGTTGCGCGCCTTCTGCGACCAGGTGGTGCGGGAGCTGCCGGGAATCCTCGCGGCGCACGCTGCGCACGACGCCGCAGGCCGGCGCGTCTGGCACGACGCACCGGGTGCCGCGGCCAGCGTCTGCGCGGCCTGTACGGCGGCAGAACTGCACGCGGCCTTCGGGCTTGCGCTCGGGGCGGACGATCGTCGCGACCTGCAGGCGGTAATTGCCGGTTGGCTGCGCGATCTGGCCGCCGGCGCCGCGCCGGGCGCACTCGAACCCGATCGCCCCAGCGGTCACCCCTGGTACGACCACCCCACGCCCTGGGGTATCGAGTGCTCCCTCTACGCCTTGCGCCTGCTCGGCGAAGCGCCACCGGACCCGCCGCCGGGGCTGTTGGATATCGGCGCCGACACGCTGATCCGGCGGCTCGCGGAACTGCCGTGGCACCGGCGTGCCTGGACTTGCGGCCATCGCATCGACGCCTTCGCCACCGCCTGTTGCGCCTGGCGGCGCAGCGACCTGCTGGCCACCGTGCTCGGCTGGCTGCTGCAGCACGTCGACTGCCACAGCGGGCTGTGGGGCGACCCGGATCCCCAGGGCGACTGGCGAGAACCGATCAACGGCTGGTACCGGACGGTGCGCGGGAGTTTCGCCGGCGCCGGCGCCCCGGTGCCGCATCCCGAGCGGGTGATCGACAGCGTGTTGCGTCACGCCCACGGACCGCACGGCCTCGGTCCGGCGTGCACCAGCTGCGATATCCTCGATATCACCTTCCCGCTGTGGTACTGCGCCCGCCAGACCGCCCATCGCCGCGCCGAGATCGATGCCTGGGCCCACGCTGCGTTGGAACAACTGCCACAGGGTTGGCAGCCGGGCGCCGGTTTCGCCTTCACCCTCGACGGCGAGCAGCCGAGCCTGAAGCAGACCGCGCAATGGCTGATGACCCTCTGGTACCTGGCCGACCTCACCGACCAGTCGATGGGCTTCGCTTGGACCCCCCGCGGCCTGCACGCGCCGCTGCCGTGGCATCGGTTGGAGGCGCGTCTGGCGCCTGCATGACCCTTGCACCGCGCCGGCTCAACAGGGTTGGCCACCGCAGGCTGCGTGCGCCATTCGCCATTCGCTATTCGCCATTCGCCATTCGCTATTCGCCATTCGCCATTCGCTATTCGCCATTCGCCATTCGCCATTCGCCACTCGCCACTCGCCACTCGCCACTCGCCATTCGCC
>JBEPXK010000355.1:0-4674 GCA_041641915.1 Planctomycetota bacterium | reverse complement strand
TGGACGGCGCCGTCCGGTGACACCGTGATGCTCCAGCGCTCCCAGGTGTTGGCGGCGCCGCCCCACATCCATAATTGCAGCACCCGCTGCTGGCCGCGCTCAGGCATGCGGATGTACAAGGTGGACAACAACACGTTGGCCGGCGGCGGTTGCCTGCTGCGCACGCGAACGCTGACGGTGAGAGCACGACTGGCGATGAGCGCTTCGCGCAATTCCGGCCAGGGTGCGTTGGCTGGCGTGACGCAATGATGCTCGGTGTCGAACACCAGTCCGTCGCCGGTCCACTCCGCTTCGCGCTGCAGGCGCAAGGGCAGGATGGTCTCCAGGCGACCCTCGCCGGTCAGCCCCGCAGCGCCTTCGTGCATGCGATACGCGATCAGGGGCGCGTCTTCCGGACCCTGGTCGCCGCGGGCCACCTCTCCAGCCGTCACCAAGCGTTCTGGACCCAGACCGCCAGACGCCTGACGCGTCCTGAATCCCACGCTGCCTTCGCTCACCTCGAGGCGGGTCGCAGCTGCCGACACCTGCAGAACGAAGCGCGTGCCGTACACCGTGCAGCGGGCCTGGGGCGTGGTGATGCGGAAGGGTCGTTGCCCGCTGCGCTCGGCGACAATCGCGTTCAAACGACCCCGATCCAAGCGCAGGTTGTTCTCATCGATGATTTCCAGGCGGTAGGGTCCTTGCAGGTGCACGTCGACGGGCGGCGCTTGCTGCCGCAGATGCATGTCGGTTGCACCATCGGTGCTGAGGATGCTTCCCGGCGGGAGCGGGTCGCCCGGCTGCGGCGGACCGGTCGAATCGCTGGCCTCGACGCGTCGCCATTGGCCAGCGATAGCTGGCGGCGAGAGGCTTTCACCAGGAAGCTCGTCCGTATCTTCATCGCGCAGCCAGTAAAGGGCCACCAGCAGCACGGCGGCAGCGACCAGACCGATACCGAGCCAGCGACGCTGCCGCCGCTCTGGTGGACCGCCGCGGCCCTTCCTACGTGCGGCCCTGCGTTGCCGGGACATCGGACGAGCGGGCGACGCAGCGACCGGCACGGACTTAGCGAGCGCCGTCCGCAGCGCCACGAATTCACCGGCGACGCCGATGACCGCTTCGGCCGTAACCGGGTCTGCAAGGCTCGTCTGCATCGCCTCCGCCTCGGCCGGGGATAGACGCCCCAACAACCAGGCCTCGATACGCGCACGGTCCGGGACACTCATGGCCGGCCCTCGCGCGCCAGCGTGCGGTGCACGCAGTCGCGCAATGCCTGGCGCAGACGATGCAAGGCGACCTTGATCGCGCTGTGTCCCTTGCGCATGGTCGCGGCGATACTGGCGAGGCCTTCGCCATTGATGTAATGACGACTGAGCATTTCCCGGTGCTCAGGAGCCAGACGCGCGACGCACTCCTGCATGGCGACCACCTGCTCGCCAATCGCACCGCTGAGGCGTTCGCTGGCCTGGCGCAGGTACCGTTCCGCTTCGGGTGATTCCAGGGTGGTGTCAGATCGCTTCGCGCGGTGATGGTCCACGATCACATAATGGGCGATGCCCAGCGCCCAACTGGTGAACGGGCGGTTCGCATCGTAGCGCGCGAAGGATCGCTGCGCCGCCAGGGCGACTTCCTGCACCACGTCATCCATGGCATGGGGATCCCGCAGGCGGCTGAGGGCATAGGCCGCCACCGCCGGTTGCGCCTGCATCCAGGCCGCAAGAAAGGTCGAATCGTCCTCGTCCATATCAGCGCAACGCCATCATGAGGACTGGCTCGATGCGGGTCCAGCAGACATCGGGCAAACCTGGCCCGGCAGCATTCTCTTCGGAAGAACGCGGCGCCGATCGACCATCAGCCATCACCAGCCAGGACGCGTTCGAACCAGAGCAGGATGCTGGTGCCAGGGTCGGTCTGCACCGAATACACCGCTGGATCAGGTTGCGTGATCAACGCCGCCGGCGTGCTCTGCAGATCGAACTCGACCTCCGGTACCGGCGTAAGCCGCAATTCGATACGGCGTGACGCCGGTGCGCCGGGTGCGTTGCCACCCGCATGTTGGGCACCTTCGTAGACCGGGATGGGCAGCACGACCTTCTGATCCGCGCCGGTGGGTAGATCGGCGCCGGAATGATCGTTGTCCGGGTCGAAGGTGCCGCTGGCGGCGGTGATGCTCAGCGTGGCGGCCTTGCGCCAATACCGGATGCCGCTGACCTTGTGCGGCTTGAGGGTCTCGCCCGGGAATCGCACCTCGGCATAGAACTGATCATCGGCGACGTGGACGATAGCGCCGGCGATGCCACCATCGTCGGAGTTGACCGCGATGGAAAAATCATCGGCCGTGGTCTCGCCGGCATCGGCGGTGAAATAATAGCGATAGGAGGCATCGGTCATGATGCGAGCCGGCCAGCTGCTGCGGTTGTAGATGGTGGTTTCCAGGGTCAGCGAATCGGCTGTAGCGGACGCGACCCGGGCCGCGACGTAGATCTCGTGATCGGTCCACTCGGGGTCGTCGGTGAGGATGCGCACATCGGGATCCGGGAAATCAGGATCGACGGCGTAGGCCTCCGGGTCGAGGCTGGTCAGATAGGCGGCGGCGATCTGCAAATGCCCGACCTGGCCGATCACCGGTTCGCAGCGATAGTGATCGCCGAAATCAAGCTCCTCGTCCACCGTGTAGTCGTCATTCTTGTCCGGGCCGCCGAGAATGGCGCCGTAAGCGACGTGGCGCATGCGCGGCATGAAATAATCCGCCCCCTTCCAGTACTGATTATCGTCCCAGGTGCCATGGGCCTGGCGGTGATGGTAGATCAGCGGATTCTCGCCGTAGCCGATCAGGTAGCTCTGTTCCTGCTTGTTGTCGCCCAACATATAGTCGATCTGGCTGCGGACGAAGGCGACGTAGCGTTCACGCAGCGCCGTATCGCTGGTGTAATCGGCGTACATCGCCGCCAGGGCACATTGCCGCAGGGTGCCGTGGAGGAGAAAGGAGTTGACGTTGCTCTTGTAGCGCAACCCGAACGGCGAGCTCAACACCGCGCCGTCGGCCTTGTCCCAGATATCGACGATCTTCTCGACCTCGTTTTCAAAATCGGCCCGTTCGTCGGCGGTGGCGTCGCCGGTCTGCAGCCACAGCATGAGACTGTGGTGGTTGTAATTCGCCAACATCCAGCTGCCGGTGTAGGCCCACATGCCCTGACCGTCGAGCCAATCATTGAGGATCTGCCGGGCGTTATCGATGTGGCGATCGTCATAACCGGCGCTGTCGATCTCCTTGCCGAGCATGTGCAGCCATAATTCCGACCAGATCAGATTGTCGGTGCCCTCATCGCGGTCCCAGATCAGATACAGGACGTGCACCTTTTCACCATTGGGCCGCAGGGCCGAACCGTCCGCCACCCGGTAGGTACGCCCGAAGGCCGAGAGCTTGTTGGCCGTGGCATAGTAATCCGCCACCTTGGCGCGATCCGCCTCGGTGCCGTGGCGCTGGAAGACCAGGGCGATCGACGCCAGCGTCGCGGCCATGCCACCGGCCGGCGAGCAGTTCGGGTTGTCCACGGTCACCTTCTTGGATTCTCGCACCGTGATGCCGTCGATCATCTCGGCCGGCGACCAGACGCTGTGCACCTTCGGATGTGGCGCGGTGGAGCCGTTGACGCCGTTGGGGTCATCGAGCGCGAAGGTCTGCGAACCGATATCGACGTAGACCTCGTACCCGGAGAAATCCGTCGGGTCAGCCGGATGCGGGTCGACGACGCAGCGGCGGAAATAGTCGGCGACGTGACGCAGACTGTTGAGGGCATAAGGCATCTGCCCGGTACGCTCATAGATCTCCGGGAAAGTGATGACACTCCAAGCCAGATGCGAAGCCGCCTTGGCCATGCTGGAGTTCGCTTTCACCTGATCGCCAGCGTCGTACCAACCGCCGGTGAGGTCCAGGCCGACGTCTTCGCCGTCGCTCATGCAGGAATCCGCCCGCCAATCGAAGCGGTTCAGCGGCGAGACAGCCCCGCATTCGTTGACTTCCAGGAAGGCCAGGCCGACCTGCATCGCCTGCGCGTAGTCGTGCTCAACCGCTTTCAGTGACGGCAGTAACGCCGTGAGCAGGGCGATGGCGCCAAGGCCCAGGGGGTGAGGTGTGCGGCAGGCAGCGAGCATGGTTCGACTCCGAGTATGCAGGGGCGTCGACGTGCTGCATCGTGGCAGAACGCCGAGGACCGGTCATTCGGTATCCGAGGCGATGTGCTCCACGGTTACAGCCGCCGCAGACCCCACCGACGAGCCCGTCACACACCCACTGCCCCAGTCAGGCGGCCCATGCCCATGCCATCAATCCATCGGCATGCAGCCGGCAGGCTTTCCCGCACCGACGTTCGGCCGACCGATCGGCCATCAACGCAGCTGCACGACATTGCCAGCCCCCCCCGGCGGGGACGAGCACCAGAGGCCCTGGCCGGCGACGGTGCGTCTGTGTCTTCAGCCGCGTCGGTGTCGACCAGACCGCGGCCTGCCTCGAGTGAGCGCAGGACAAGGACGCTTCTATCAGAGGGGGCGCTGCCCCCTCGCGCCTTCGGCGCATCCCAGCTGCGCTTGCTCCTCGCTTCGCTGCGGGGCTGCGCTTGCACTGCGTCGGCCGGTGGCCCCACCGGGGCCACCTATCGCTGCGCGATGCCGCCTCCGCCCCCCACGGCCTCGGTC
>JBEPXK010000354.1:0-4684 GCA_041641915.1 Planctomycetota bacterium | reverse complement strand
GAAGTCCCCTGATGAAAGAGCAGAAAGCTGGGCCGGAGCCCTATGCTCGCAACCCTTGGGTTGTGGGCGGAGGCCCACCTTGGTCGGGATGTTGGTTGGCTCCAGCAAGACATCCGATTAACGTGTGCTCCAAGGTGGGCCTGTGCCCACAACCCAAGGGGTGTAGCGCAGGGCTCCGGCCCAAAGGCGCTCTTTCATCGGCGGCTTCGTCCCCGGGCCCCCGTCTCTTGCAGCCGGCGGATGCCGTTGCCGTAAGCCTGTACTGCAAAGATAGTAACGCGGGGACATCCTCGTTTCCTTCGGAATCTTGCTGCTCAGAGAGACTACCCCATGAACCTGACGTCCAATGGCAGAAGCGGGCAGCCATGATGGCGAAAACGGCAGAGCAGGTCCCATGCGTCACCTATCTCCATCACCAATGCTGGCACGCGGCCGGTTCCAGGTCGAACACCCACCGCCACGCCCATTGGCAATTCGAATTCATCGCCTCCGGGAGCGTCGAGGTGGTGCGCCCACGGGGCGCGGTGGATCTGCAAGCCGGCGCCGCGGTGCTCATCGCACCGGGTCTGCAACACGCTTTCCGCCATCCGCTCAGCGGTTGCCGGTTCGTCTCGGTGAAGTTCGATGGTCCCCCGGCTCAGCACGGTCAGCAGCTGTCATGCTTCCCGGTCGACCACCCCTGCGCCGCCATCGGACTGGCGCTCTATCGTCTCTGTTCCGGGGCGCCGCTGGTGGCGCGCGGGAAACAGCGACAAGCCATCGAACACCTGATGGGCGCCGCGCTGATGAGTGCCGATGCACCGGATCTGTCCAGGGCGGGGGCGGTCGACATCGTCGGCACCATCGGCCGGATGGTACGCGCCCAGCGCGGCGGGCCGGTAAGCGTCGGCGACGTGGCGGCGGCCTGCGGCTGCGCACCCCGGACCCTGCGCGATCGGTTCAGACGCTCGGGGCACGGCAGCGTCAAGGGCTGGATCGATCATCAACGTGCGATTCTCTCGCAGGAGCAACTGCGCTACAGCGACGCGACCATCAGCTCCATCGCCGAAGACATGGGCTTCAGCGATCTGTATGCTTTCTCACGCTTCTTCCGTCGCGTCACCGGCATGAGCCCGTCGGCCTTCCGCCGACAGGCCGTTGTCCACGATCGCCAACGCCGACTCCACGGCTGATCGGCGCCATCCGCCGCTCGAGGAGATCGCGCTCCCGGTGCGCCTCGCCACCGTGAGCGGTCCCACCCTGCGTCACCCGGGCGCAATAGCGCGCGCGAGGGGCTGGCGAGCGGGGGATGCCGGGCGCATGGAATCGGCGCAGCCGATCCGCGGGAATCCCGACAAAAGCCAGCGGCCGGTGGAGCGCGACGAGCGACAGCGAGGAAGCCAGGGCCGAAGGCCCGGTATGAGATGAGGTCATGAAACAGCGACCATTCCGCTCAAGTCGGTCCGCCATCGACCGAGGCTGATGTTCCGATGGACAGTTACCGCGACGACAATGCGATCGAAGACCCCTTCATCGACTCCCTGTTCATGTTCGCCGGGGCGTATGCGCTTCCGCGGGCCGAGCTGCAGCGGCGCTATCGACGTTTCCGCCGGCGGCTGCCCCCGGGCGAACTCCAACCGGGAGCGGTGTATCGGGTGATCGATGTGCATCCGACGACCGGCGGCTTGCGCTACGTGCTCGAGCATCGCAGTGCGCCCTGCGGCGCCTGATCAGGGAGCCGCGGGGAAGCGCAACACGCCATCGGCGAGGGCCGCTTGCGCCGGCTCGCCGTTGATCACCAGCGCAGGACTGCCGGTCACCGGCAGCGCGAGTGCCTGCAGGTCGCCCTGGACGTGGACGGCCTGCGGACCGATGCGCACCAGGGCGAAACCGGTCACGGTGAAGGATTCCTCACCGTCGCCAACCTCCCGCGGTTGATCGATGTCCGCGCCATAGGCGACGATCACCCGGTCATCGATGCCCGCACCGCGGATGCGTACCGCCAGGGCGCTGTCGCTCTGGGCGATACGGCTGAACTCGTTGATCCGTGCGCCCGAAGGGCCACCGGTGAACGGTTCGTGCAGCGCGGCGAAAACCGTGTTCGCTGCCTGGCGGCTGACCAGCAGGCTCGTGGCCGGATCCGCGTCCATACCCGGCGGCAGGGAGTCGAGCACCATGGTCCCCGGCGCACCGAGCATGTGCACCCGCACGCCGACGCCGCGCGGCTCGCCGCGATCCTCTTGGAGGATGCTCACCCGCCAGGGATCCTCGCCGACATCGAGCACCCGGGTCTGCTTGAGGTGGGCTCGTCGCGCCTCGCGCCCCTGCCAGTCCTCCAGCGCGGTCCAACGCGCGGCACCGCGGTCGACGGTCGAACCGAAGGCCAGCACCTGCCAGTCGTAGCTGCGCTCGCGCGGCGAGACGAGGTGGAAGACATCGAAGAGGTAGGCCTCGGTGAGCACCAAGGCGCGTTCCTGGTCCACCTCGGGATAGACCCCCGCGGCCTGGACCGCGCTGAACCGAGCCGGACCGCGGAGGTCCTGACGGATCCGCTGGCTCGGGCTGCCGCTGTTGCCGTCGTCAACCGGTTCGGCCTTGAGCCCATCGACGACCACGCCGCAGTGGCCGCGCACGTGGTCCTTCCAGTCATCGCCACCCGCGTAGCCCTTGCGGCCCTCCGGGCGCCCCATCTTGTTGTAGAGCAGGCGGTTGTTGGCCACGAACTGCAGGATGCTGAAGCAGTCGTGGACGTAGTGCACGTAATAGGTGGCGAACTGCTGCGACACCGCCGGGGCGCCCCCCTCCCAATAGGCCGGGCCCTCCTCGGCGCGCAGCAGCGCGAAACCGCGTTCGTCGTTGACGTGTGACGGCGCTGGTGGCGGTTCGACCTCCGCCGGATCGATCGGCTCCAGGTTCCAGTACAGACTGGGCAGGTAACGCTCCTGACCCGGGTCGCGCATCTGGGCCAGGAAGTAGTCGTACCCGTCTTCGGGCCAGCGCTTGTGGCCGATCTCGAACCAACCGGGGATCCGCAGCTTGGGCAGCGGCCCGTTCATCCGCGAGCCCTTCCAGAACGGCACGTTGCGCTCGGGCTTGCCCTTGCGATTACGCCAGCCGTGCCCCTTGACAATGCAGTGCAGATCTCCGGCGTCGCCCATGGAGACCACGGGGTAGCGGGGCATGCCGTCTGCCGGCGCCTCGAGCCGTGGCAGGCCGATGGCCGGAAGCATGCCGAGGTACTTGCGCATGGTCGCACCGCCCGCTCCGGTGTAGCCGTAGCCGTAACGGCCGAGGCCCAGCTTCTCGAGCGCTTCGCAATACATCAGCATGGTGCCGATGTTCGAGTAGTACTTGCCGAACTCCTCCATGTAGAAGCGCTCGTCGGCGATGTAGGCATCGAAGAACCACTTCCAGCCGCCGTCGCTGGCGAACATCGCCGCGATCAACTCCTCGTCGCCGAGGGCCACCGCCATCAGATGGGTGCCGATGGTCCGCGGCCAGTGCATGTTCGGCAGCCAGGAGGTGCGATTGTACCGGAAGGCCGGGTGGTGCGGTTTGTGTCCGTCGAGATGGAAATCGATATAGCTGCGCAGCGAGGCCTCGACCCCAGCGCGCTGCTCCGCATCGAGCAGGTGGTAGAGGCAGTCGTAGCGCAAGGTGTTGAGCGTCTGCTCATCGCGCATGTGGCTGTCGCCGGCCGAGGGCATGCCCTCGTTCCATTCCAAGGTGTCCAGGTCGACATTCCAGGTGAGCGGTTCAGGCTTGCGGCCGATGAAATCGAGCAAGGCGGCGCGCTCGATCTTGCCGGCCATCTCCTCTTCCAGCACCACGTAGCGGAACAGGTTCCAGACCGTCTTGTTGGCCTTGCTCATCGAGGAGGAGCGCATGTGTTCCAGCTGGGCCTGGGCCTCGGGGTCGGTGGCGATCCGTTCGCGGATCGCCGCCGCTTCCTCCGGAGTCCACAGGATGAAGGGGTGTTCGACCGCAGCGAGCGCGGCGCAGCAGACGAGCAGGAGGACAGAGCAACGGAACATGCGGGCCTTTCAGACAGATGGGTCGCCCGGTGCCGTACCAGGAATCCGGCCATCAATCAATCGATACGCCGGCTCCAGGGCCCCGTTGCCGGCGATGCGGCACCTGCGCACGACAGGCTGCGGTTTGCCGCCATGCACCGGCGAGGTATGATCACCGTGCTGCGGTGACCAACGGCGACGCGGGCTGATGCCATTCCGCGGACCCTTTTCCCCACCGCCAAGGAGCAACCATGCCTGGAGGTACAGTTTACGGCGCGATCCTGGAGGCCGGCACCACCAATCTGATCGCGAACGCCACCGCGCAGAGCGACAGCGGCGCGCTGCCGATCGACTACGGCAACGGTGCCTATACCGGCTCAACCACCGTCGAAGGCACCTATTACATCACCGCCAGCGCACCGGGTTATCAGGACAACACGGTCAGCGTGGAACTGCGCGGCAGCGACGTGGTCTCCAAGAACATCGAACTCACGCCGGTGTGAATCCGTTCGCTGGTCCGGCGAGCCAGGCCCGGGCCGGTGGCAGTGCGGCGAAGACCGCGATCTGCGGCCCGTGTTGATCCATTGCCAGGTAGAGCTGGAGGCGCAATGCGACGCGCGCGTTGGGCTCGGGGCAGACCAGGGCCAGCGCGCGGATCGCACTGCGCCCCAGCTCGACCCGCGCCAACCGCG
>JBEPXK010000353.1:0-4689 GCA_041641915.1 Planctomycetota bacterium | reverse complement strand
CGCATCCCAGCTGCGCTTGCTCCTCGCTTCGCTGCGGGGCTGCGCTTGCGCTGCGTCGGCCCGGTGGCCCCACCGGGGCCACCTATCGCTGCGCGATGCCGCCTCCGCCCCCCACGGCCTCGGTCGGCCGACCCGTTGACGACGATTCTTGCCGTGCGAAGGTGCTGCGCGAGCTCAGGGACCCATCATCGCTGACGCTCCCGGCCGCGACCAGGGCAACTGACCGACGAGGCACGCGATGAACGATCCCATGGTCCACATCGGCAGCTACAGCGATCTGGCCCAGGCCAAGATGGCGCAGAACCTGCTCGAGCTGGAAGGCGTCCCCACCCACCTGGCCAACGAACACGGCGCGCGCTATGCCCACGGCCTGCTCCTGCCCCAGCAGTGCGGCTACGACCTGTTCATCCCCCGCGCCCGACTGGCCGAAGCGCACGCCGTGCTCGCCCGCCAGGGGCCGGCAGGGCCACTCGCGGAGGACTGCGCCGTCGGCGAGCTACCCGCAGACGAACGCTACGACGCGGCCGTCGCGCTACGCGATCCCTGTCCCCAGTGCGGCTCGCGCAGCCTCGGTGCATACTGCCCGCTCCGGCCGCTGGTATTGCTCAGCGGCGGCCTGCTGTTCCCCCTCCTGCTCTACCGCCGCCACCGTTGCCACGAATGCGGCCATCGATGGTGATTGCCGATCGTTCCCGTAGGCGCTCCGAACGATGACCCGCGAGATGGAGCGGATGGCAGGCGAGGTCGACAGCGATGGCGAGCACGACAGCCGAAACGAACCGGCTGCTACCACGCCCCGCTGCGCTCAGTCGGCATCGATCCTGCGGGCCAGCGGCAACCGACGGCCCACGCCGAAGGCCTTGCTGGTGACGCGCAGCGTCGGCGGCGCCTGGCGGCGTTTGTACTCGTTGGTCTCGACCATCCGCACCACCCGGTCGACCACGCTCTGCTCCTCGCCGGCGGCGACCAGCTCCTCGCGGGCGGCGCCCTGCTCGATATAGGCCTCGAGGATGCGGTCGAGCACCGGGTAGGGCGGCAGACTGTCGGTGTCGACCTGGCCGGGGCGCAGTTCGGCCGACGGGGGCTTGACGATCGTATTGCGCGGGATGCGTTCGCGTTCGCGATTGAGGTGCTCGGCGAGGGCGAAGACGCGGGTCTTGTAGACATCGCCGATGGGGGCCAGACCGCCGTTCATGTCGCCATACATGGTGCAATAACCGACGGCGAGCTCGCTCTTGTTCCCGGTGGCCAGTGCCATGGCCCGATGCTTGTTGGCGTAGGCCATGACCAGGGTGCCACGGATCCGGGCCTGGATGTTCTCCTCGGCCACTCCGGCATCGGTACCGGCGAAGGGCTCGTCGAGGGTGGCCATGATCGCGTCGTAGGGCCCGGTGATCGGACACCGGTAGGCACGGATGCCGAGGTTGTCGGCCAGCGCCTGGGCGTCGGTCAGCGAGGAGGGCGAGGAATGCATGCTCGGCATCAGCAGGCCGGTCACGCCGTCCGCGCCGAGGGCGTCGACGGCGAGCACGGCACAGAGGGCCGAATCGATGCCGCCGGAGAGTCCGAGGACCACGCGATCCTGACCGGTCTTGGCGCAATAGTCGCGGATGCCGGTGACCAAGGCCTGGTGCAGATCGGCCAGCTCATCGATCGGAGCCGGCGGCTGGCCGGGCGCGGCGGTATCGACCACCGCCAGGTCCTCGCGCCAACGCTGCAGGTGGCCGTACCAGGTCCCGTCGGGGCCGACCACCCCGCTGTCGCCGTCGAACAGGAGTTCGTCGTAGCCGCCGACCTGATTGACGTAGACCACCGGCGCGCCGACCCGCTGTGCGACATCGGCGATCAAGCGCCGGCGCAATGCTGGCTTGTTGGCGTTGTAGGGGCTGGCCGAGACGTTGACCACCAGATCGCAGGCGCCGACCAGATCGGCAACCGGATCGCGCTCGTAGGTCACTGGGGTCAGGGCCGCGGCCCAGATGTCCTCGCAGACGCTCAGCGCCACCCGCGCGCCGGCGACCTCCACCACCACCGGCTCGGTGCCCGGTTGGAAATACCGCACCTCGTCGAAGACATCGTAGGAAGGCAACAGGCGCTTGCGGTAGACCCGGCGCACCCGTCCGTCGGCGAGCAGGACGAGGGCATTGCCGAGTTCGGCCCCCTCCTCGCCGGGATGCACGCAGCCGATGAGCGTGGGCAGCTCCAGCGTGCCGGCGAGGCGGTGGACCATCTCCCATTGCGTGCGGACCAGGCTGCGACGATGGAGCAGGTCGCGCGGCGGATAGCCGATACTGGCCAGCTCGGGGAGCACCAGCAACTCGGCCCCCGCCGCCAGCGCCTGGTCGTGGCAGAGACGGATGTCGCGGGCGATGCCATCCAGATCGGCAACCAGGACGTTGCGTTGGGCCAGGGCGATACGCATCGGGCGTCCTTCAACGGGAACGGGCGGGCGGGCAGCGGGCCCCGCGACGGATCGCCGGGCCGGGGGCGAGTCTCAGCTCGATGCGGTCCGGTCCAGGAGCGATTGCTGGACCGGGCCGTCCCCCGGCCGACAATAGAGGCAGAGGAGTCCGCCATGCGCATCCTCCCGATCCTGCTGATCCTCGCCACGGCGAGCCCGGCGCCGGCCTTCGACCCCGGCCCGCCGCCGCGCACCCTTCCTGCACCCCGGCTCACCCCCGACAGCGCAGAAACGCCGGAACCGGCGGCTACGCTCCCCGCGCTGACCCGTGACCATGCGCTGGGGATATGCCGTTCGCTGCAGCAGATGCGCCGGGAGCAACCGGCGCTGCATGCCCGGCTCGATACCAGCGGCGATCACCGGCTCGATGCCACCGAGCTGCGTGGCCTGGCCGGACAACGCGCCGACGAGCTGATCGCGCTGATCGACACCGACGGCGACGCCGCCCTCGATGCCACGGAGATCGATCACGCACTCGCCGCCGCCGAAGCCGCCGACGCCACGCAGCGCGCGGCGGCGGCCGAAGCCCTGGCCGCCGAGCGCCCGGTCCGGCTCGCTCCCGTGCGCTCGCGGCTGACCATCGGCAGCGCCCGACGCTGTATCGTCGACTACGACGTGGTCGACGGTCGCTACGACCCGGTGGTCCGGTGGGTGCCCAGCGGCAGCGGCGTGAGCGTATCCAACGGCAACGTGGTCTTCTGGCGCACCCCGACCTGCCGACCGCGGCTGCTCCGGCGTCGCGCGGTCCCGCGCACCCAGGTCCGCCGGCGGGTGGTGCCACGCAACCGCGGGACGTCGCGCACGCCTGAACGCCGACGGGTGGTACGGCCACTCGAACGCTGAGCAACGCAGGGCTCCCGCCGGGGTCCTCGCAAACGTGGAACCCGGCGTCGCCGACGGGGTTGTCGGGTTGGGGCGGAGCCCCGCTCGCTTTTCCATGGCGGGCGCAGAGCGGCTGACCAGCATGGCCGTATGCCGATGTTCGAGCGCATCCGCCTGCGCGAGGTCCATTGGTTGCCGCTGGTGCTGGCTCTGCTGCTGACCGGGTTCGGCGCGGTGTTCGTGGTCAGCTCGACCCTCGACCCCAGCGCCGGCTGGGGGCGCGAAGCACGGATGCAGCTGGCCTGGATCACGCTCAGCCTCGGCGCCTGCCTGGTGAGCATGCACGTTCCGCTGATGGTCTGGCGCGATACAGCGCCGGCGGCCTACATCGCGTTGCTGCTGGCCCAGGCCTTCATGATGATCATGGCCGGAACCTCACTGGTGCCAACGATCAAGGGTGCGCACAACTGGATCGCGCTCGGGTCGCTGCGGATCCAGCCCTCGGAGTTCTACAAGATCGCCACGCTACTGATGTGTGCCCGGCTGCTGACCGTGCCCGAGGCCGATCCACGGCGGTTCTCCTGGGCCTTCCTGGTGCTCGCCTGCGGCGGTCTGCCAGCGCTGCTGCTGCTCCGCGAGGATCTCGGCTCGGCCCTGACCTTCCTGCCGATGGTCCTGGGCATGCTGTTCTTCGCCGGCATGCGGCTGCATCACATCGCCGGAATCGTTCTCACGATGTCGCTGGTGGTCGCCGCCGGGGTGACGGCGCTGCCGCGGAACAGCTATCACTACCGCCGACTCCAGGCCTGGCTCGACCCCCAGTCCTACGCGCTGACCGAAGGCTACCAGACCATCCGCACGGTGCGTTCGGTCGGCTCGGGGCGACTCAGCGGCAAGGGCTACGCCCTCGGTGAACAGAACCTGCTCGGCTACGTGCCTGAAAGCCATACCGACTCGATCTACGCCGTGATCGGCGAAGAGACCGGCTTCGTGGGCTCCTGCCTCGCGCTGCTGCTGTTCCTCGGTTTCGCGCTGGTGCTGCTGCATGCCGCCGCGCGCTGCCGTCAGCCCTTCGGCCGGCTGTTCATCGGCGGTTTCGCCAGCCTCGTCTTCGGTCAGATGACCATCAACGTGATGGTGGTGCTCGGCCTGATGCCAGTCACCGGCATCACCCTGCCGTTCTTCAGCTACGGCGGCTCGAGCATGCTGGCGCTCTACATCATGCTCGGCATCACTCTCTCGGCCACAATGGCCCGACGCACCGGCTTCAGCCGGTCACTCTACGCCGAAGGCTGAGGCTTCCCTGACGGGTCCCTCAGAGCTCCGGCAGAGTGCTACCAAACCGATCCCGGCCTTGCGCGCGTCAGCGCGCCGCCGAGGGGGGCATGGGGGCCGGGCCGGCCCCC
>JBEPXK010000352.1:4354-4693 GCA_041641915.1 Planctomycetota bacterium | reverse complement strand
GGGGCGAGCGACGCACGGCCGTCGCGGCAAGCCGTCGACGACGCGCCGCGCAGTCATCGCCTCGCCTGATCCCGCAACGGGTGAGCGCCCCCTCGCGCGCTCACGCGCACCCCAGCTGTGCTTGCTCCTGGCTTCGCTGCGGGGCTGCGCTGGCGCTGCGTTGGTCCGGTAGCCCCATCGGGGCCGTCTATCGCTGCGCGTTGCCGTCTCCGACCTGCGGCCCATTTTCGCAGAGAACCACCCCTCGGTCGGCCGACCCGCGTTGCAACGGTCCTTGCTGTTTTGAAGGTGCACCAGCGGGCTCCGCGCGCCCCCTCACCATTGCGCGCGGTGGGCGGT
>JBEPXK010000352.1:0-4344 GCA_041641915.1 Planctomycetota bacterium | reverse complement strand
GCAGCGCAAGCGCAGCCCCGCAGCGAAGCGAGGAGCAAGCGCAGCTGGGGTGCGCCGAAGGCGCGAGGGGGCAGCGCCCCCTCTGATAGAAGCCTCACCATTGCGCGCGGTGGGCGGTGCCGTAGCTCAGGGCTTCGTCGAGGAAGGCTTCGATGTTTGCGAACGGGGTGCCCGCGACGATGCCGTTGCCGGCAGCGATGCACATGCCGCCGGCGTTGCTGTCGAAGGTATCGATCAGATAGCGGACCTCGGCGCGGACCCCCGCGGGATCCTGCTCCTGCAGGATGTGTTGGACGTCGATGCCGGCCAGCCAGCACAGCTGTCCGCCGTAGGTCTCGGCCACGGTGGCTTCGTCCATGCAGTGCTTCTGCACGGGGTGGAACACGTCGACCCCGGCTGCGATCAGATCGCTGAGTAGCGGCGTGTTGTTGCCGCAGCTGTGCAGCCACAGGTGCATGCCCGCCTCGTGGCAGGCGCTGCCGATCCGCTGGTAATACGGGAACAGGCACGCGTGAAAGGTGGCGGGGCTCATCATCGGCTGGCTCTGGTGGCCGAGATCGTCAGAGGTCCAGAACCCGTCCGGTTGCAGGTGCTCCTGTAGCGCCGCGATCCAGCGTTCGTAACAACTGCACAGGCCGTCGTTGAGGCGATGGATCTCGTCCTGGTGCTCGTAATAATCACAGAGCAGGTTCTCCATGCCCCGCAGCATCCAGGGCAGTTCGAAGAACAGGTTCCACCAGCCGCTGATCACGTAGCGGTCGGCTGCGCGTGCGGCGGCAGTGCGTGCTTCGAGCTCGCTCCAGTCATGGTCGGCCGGGTCTGGTAAGACGGCGAGGTACTCGTCGAGCCGACTCCAATCATCGATGACGATGGTGTTGTCGTGCCCGCTGCCCTCCTGCCAGCTCCAGCTGAGCCGGTCGAGGTGGGACTTGCCCGGGTTGGGAATGGTCAACTCGACCACGTCTTCGGGATAGCGCCGCTCGAGTTCGTGCAGCCGGTCGCCGTACTGGGTGTGGAGACCCTCGCCCCACCAGCGGGCGCGCACCAGCGGGATGCGGCTGGGGGAGCGGCGCTCCACGGCCTTGATGACCTCAGCGCGGGGGAGGGGGGTCCAGGTGGTGGTCTGCATGACGACGGTCCTCGTGGATCGGGTGGTGCCGGTGGGGCGGCACGGGATGCAACCAGTATAGGGGGATTGCAGTGCCCTGCTGACACCGGATCATGCACGAAGATGCCTGAAATCACCCTAACAGCGTTCGATGCGCCCCAGCGGCTGCGGGTGTTCGGCGGCAACGTGGCCGACTACCCGCCGGGAGCGACCCACGGCCCGCGGACCCTGCGCGACTACGAGTTCGTGTGGATGCTGCGTGGCGACGCGCGTTGGCAGGTCGACGGTATGGCTCACGCGGCCCCGGCCGGCAGCGTGTTCCTGTGCCGACCGGGGATGCGCGATCGCATCTGCTGGGATGGCGAGCGCGCCACCCGTCACGGCTTCCTCCACTTCATGATCGACCCGCGCCCCGATGATAGCGATTGGCCGCTGGTGCGGCATCCCCAGGGCGACGAGATCCTGCTGCCGCTGTTGCGCCATGCCTTGTGGCTGCGCTGGCAGGATCCGGCCGCGGCCCTCGCCCAGTGTTCGGCCGCATTGCTGCTGGCGCTGCATGTCTTCTGTACCGGACGCTGGGGCCAGGCTGGCCACCATCGACCGGAGCTCGAACACCCGGTGCTCCGTGCGGTCTTCGCCCTGGTCGCCCGGACCTGGCGCGGCGGCGTATTATTACCGTTGAGCCTGCCGCAGCTGGCAGCGGCCGGCGGGGTCTCCCCCAACCACCTCATCCGCCTGTTCCGCCGCGAGCTCGGCGCCACGCCGCAACAGGTGCTGCGGCATCTGCGCCTCGAACGCGCTGCCGATCTGCTCATCCGTCTCGATGACCCCATCGCCGCGATCGCCGAACGCTGCGGTTTCGCCAGCCAATTCCACTTCGCCCGCCGTTTCAAACAGGTCTACGGCCGTAGCCCGAGCCACTTCCGCCGTCACATCCGCACCGGTGGCGACATGCCGGGCAGCCCGGTATTGGCGTTGCGACGGATCGCGCGCAGCGTGTTCTGATGACCGTCCGGCGTGGCTGGAGCGCGCTCGCGCATGCGCTCAGGTCACGCGTTGGCGCTCGCAGAAGGCGGCGTAGAGCGGGTTGTCGGCGCGGAGCTGTTCGTGGCTGCCGGCGGCGACGGCGCGGCCCTGGTCGACGACGATGATGCGGTTGGCGTCGCGGATGGTGGCGATGCGGTGGGCGACCACGATCGCGGTGCGGCCGGCGAGCAGGCGATGCAGGGCGTCGATGACCAGGGCCTCAGAGCTGGCGTCGAGCGCGGAGGTGGCCTCGTCGAGCAGCATGATCGCGGGATCCTTGAGGAAGACCCGCGCGATGGCCAGGCGTTGTTTCTGGCCGCCGGAGAGCCGCGCTCCGCGCTCGCCCAGACGGGTGTGGATGCCCGCGGGCATGGCGGCGACGAAATCCCAGGCGTTGGCGTCTTCGAGCGCGCGATGGATGGCGTCGTCGTCGGCGTCGGGATTGCCGATGCGCAGGTTCTCCGCGATGGAGCCGGCGAGGAAGTGGTTCTCCTGGAACACCACGCCAATGTGGCGGCGCACCGCGCTCTGGCGCAGCGTGCGCAGGTCCTGGCCGTCGATCCGGACGCTGCCGGCGTCCGGGTCGTAGAAGCGCAGCAGCAGCTGGAGGATGGTCGACTTGCCGGCTCCCGACGGCCCGACGAGCGCGACCGTCTCGCCCGCGGCGACATGCAGGTCGAAGCGGTCGAGGACCAGGCCCTCGTCCGCGACGGGTTCGCGCGTTGCGTCGCAATGCGGATAGGTGAAGCAGACCTGGTGCAGGTCGATCTCGCCACGGACCCGGGCGAGGTCGCGCGCGTCGGCCGCATCCGCGACCGAGGGGGTCTCGTCGAGGTAGTCGAACACACGGTCGGCCGCCGCGAGTCCGATGAAGACGTTGGTCAGGCTGTTGAAGATCATGCTCATCGCGTGGGTGAGCAGCATCCAGTAGCCCCAGAATGCGACCAGATCGCCGATGCGCATCTGCGCGCGCGCCACCAGCCACCCGCCGACGAACAGCAGCGTGAACGGGGCGAGGAACTTGAGGAACAACTGCATCAGGTCGATGTAGAGGAATTGCCGCCAGGCCAGGTGCTCGCGGGCCCGGCACAGCGCGCCGGCCTGTTCGTGGACGCGCGCGTTGGCCGCCGCCTCGCGGGTGAAGCTCTTGAGTAGCGGTTGGACGCTGAGCAATTCGGTAACCACCGCACCGGTCTCGCCGGCGCGATCGCGCACGCGCCGGCTCATCCGGCGTACCACCGGCATGAAGCGGGCGCTGGCCCAGACTGCGGCCAGGAACAGGGCAACGAACAGGGCGCTGAGGCGCGGGTGGATCCACAGCATCATCGCCAGGGCGTAGAGGACGGTGAACAGGGCCCAGACCATGCCGATCCCCACGCCCAGGGCGACGCTGGCCTGTTCCAGGTCGCCGTTGATGCGCGCGGCGGTCTCGCCGACCTGCCGACGTTGATGGAAGTCGGCCGAGAGTTGCTGGACGTGGACGTAGAGCCGGGTGCGCAACCGGTGGACCAAGCGCGCGCTGGAGACCGTCGCGAGCGCGTGGCCGAAGTAGGCGCAGGGCAGGAACACCAGTGCGAGTGTCGCGGCCCAGATCAGCGTTGGCGTAAAAGAGCTGCGCATGAACCCGGCCGCGTCGGTCTGGAGCCCATTGAGGATGTGACGGAAGAACAACGGTACCGTCGTCTGGCAGGCGGCGTCGAGCAGCATCAGTACCAGGGAGGCGAGGTAGATCCACTTCGTCGGCCCGAGATGCGCGAGTAGCCGCAGCAATACCGAGCGCTGGCGTTCTCGGGGGAGCGTGCGGCGGCTCGCTCGGTCGGCGCCGGTGGGAACCCCGGCCGCCGGTGCACGGGCGGTGGTGGTGGATCGTCGCTGCATGCTCGCTCCCGCTCCAGGCTCGTGCCCGGCGTTGCCGGCCATTCTGCTGAGGTGGCGGCGCGGTGCGTGCGCTTCCGTGCGGTGCAGAAATCCGAACAGGCGGGCCCTGTACCCAAGGTGAGCTCTCCTTCAGAGCCCCAAACCTCGGAACCGGCAGCGAGTGGAGCCCAGCCAGGCTTGGCTGGGCGACCGGCCGACCGAGGGATGGTTTTCTGCGAAAATGGGCAGGTGGAGCGCGACGAGCGACAGCGAGGAAGCCGGGCCCGGAGGGACGGCGGAAACGCCAGCGAAGCTGGCGAAGGGCGACCGAGGCCGTGGGGGGCGGAGGCGGC
>JBEPXK010000351.1:0-4698 GCA_041641915.1 Planctomycetota bacterium | reverse complement strand
GAGCGCGGAGCTCGAGGATCTGCGTGCCGCTTTCGCCGCGCGCGCGGCGAACCTGGAGCGGGACCGTGCCGCGGCCGAAGCGGCACGGGCGATGGCGGCCGAGCTGTTCGACCGGGCACCGGTGGGCTACCTGATTATCGATCGCGATGGGGTGATCGTCCGCGCGAATGCGACCATCGCCGGGATGCTGCGCACCGCGGTCGGTGCGCTGGTCGGCCAGCGTTTCGATGCCCTGCTCGTCCCCGACGCGCGCTTGACGATGGGCGAACGCCTTAGCGCTTTGTTCCGTGATGCCGGCGGCGGGTCGTTCGAATCCTGCCTGCAACGGCGCAGCGGGTCGGCTCTGCGGGTACAGCTCGAAGGCCGACTGGTCCGCGCAGAGCCGGATGGCGCCGGCCGTCGGCTGTTGCTGGCGATCAGCGACAGCGAGGCGCAGCATTGGGCGCGCGAGGAGATCCGAGCGCGCGAAGAGCACCTCGACGTCACGCTGGATTCGATCGGAGACGCGGTGCTGACCACCGACGCCCAGGGTCGCATCACCCGGCTGAATCGCGTGGCCCAGCAGCTGACCGGTTGGGATGAGGGCGCGGCCAGCGGTCGTCCGTTGACCGAGGTGTTCCGCATCGTGCAGGCGCATTCGCGCACCCCCGCGGCCGACCCGGTGGCGCGGGTTCTGGCCACCGGGCGCATCGTCGGGTTGGCCAACCACACCCTGTTGATCGCGCGCGACGGCCAGGAGTACCAGATCGCTGACTCCGCCGCGCCGATCTGTGACGACGCCGGGGCGATCCGTGGCGTGGTCCTGGTGTTCCGTGATGTGACCGAGGAATACGCGCTGCAGGAGGGCGTGGCGCGCAACGAGCGGTTGCTGCGCGAGACCCTCGACAGCCTCGGCGAGGCGTTCATGGCGCTGGACCGCGAGCTGGTCGTGACCTGGTACAACCCCGCGGCGGAGCGGATGCTCGGCCGGCCGGCCGGGGAGGTCGTCGGCCGGCAGCTGTTCGACGCCTTCCCCGAGGCGCGCGGCTCGGTGTTCGAGGAGCGCTACCGGCGCGCCCTGGCGACGGGTGAGCCCGACAGCTTCGAGGTCTACTTCGACCACCCGCCGTTCGCGAATTGGTACGAGGTCCGGGTGCACCCGCGCGAAGCCGGCATCGCGGTGATGTTCCAGGTCACCACGCAGCGCCGGTGCGCCGCGGAGGACCTGCGGCGCCAGCGCGATTTCAGCCGTACGGTGCTCGAGACGGTGGCCTCGCTGGTGGTGGTGCTCGACCGTCACGGGCGGATCGTCAGCTTCAACCCGGCCTGCGAACGGGTCACCGGCTACCACGAAGACGAAGTACGCGGGCGGTTGTTCTACGAATTCCTGGTCCCGCCGGAGCAGGTGGCCGGGGTGCGCGCCGTGTTCGCCGATCTCGAGCACAAGGCCATGCCCAACGAGCACGAGAACCATTGGCTCACCCGTGACGGCGAGCTGCGCTTGATCAGCTGGACCAACGCGGTGATCCGGGATGAGCAGGGCGCGGTCGCCTACATCATGGGCACGGGTCTGGACATCACGCGGCAACGCCGCGCCGAGGAGGACCTGCGGCGCAGCGAGCAGCGCTTCCGCGGCCTGTTCGCCGCCAGTCCGATGGGCATCGCGCTGGTCGATGTGCATACCCAGCGGGTGATCGAGGCCAACGCCGCCTTCTGCGCGATCGTCGGCTGCGCGGTCGCGGATGCCGCGGGATTGGCCGTGGCCGATTTCACCGACCCGGCCGAGTGGGAGCAGGAACGCTCGCTGGTCGAGGAGGTGCTCGCCGCTCGCCGTTCGAGCTACACCATGCGCAAGCGCTATCGGCGTGCCGATGGCGCGGAGCGGCTGGTCGAGCTCACCGGCAGCGTGATGCAGGGACCCGAGGACCAGACCATCGCGGTGGCGATGGTCCAGGACATCAGCGAGCGCGACGCGCTCGAGGCGCGGCTGCGCCAGGCGCAGAAGCTCGAGGCGGTGGGCCAGCTCGCCGGTGGGATCGCGCACGATTTCAACAACCTGCTCCAGGCGATCGTCTCGCACGCCGCCCTCGCGGAGCGCGGCGAGGTGGCCGCCGAGCGCGCACGGCATCACCAGGGGATCTTCGCTGCCGCCGATCGCGCGCGCGACATGATCCAGCGCATCCTCACCTTCAGCCGGCGCAGCGACCGCCGGGTCGAGCCGGTGCGCCTGGGCAGGGTGGTCGGCGAGGCCCTGGAGCTGATGCGCGGCGGCGTACCGGCGACGCTGCAGTTCCAGGCGCGGATCGGGGCGCCGGACCTGATCGTTGACGGCGATGCGAGCGAACTGCATCAGGTGGTGATGAACCTCTGCGCGAATGCCGTGCAGGCGATGCACGAACGCGGAACCGTTCGCGTCGAGTTCGACGTCGCGACGATCGCGCAGAGCGTGGTGTTGCGGGCGGGTCGTCTGGATCCGGGAACCTACGCCCGATTGAGTGTGAGCGACACTGGCACCGGCATCCGGCCCCAGGACCTCGAACGCATCTTCGACCCCTTCTTCACCACCAAGCCGGCCGGCGAGGGCACCGGTCTCGGGCTGGCCACCATTCACGGCATCGTGCGCGAAGCCGGGGGCGCGATCGAGGTCGAGACCGCCGTCGGCGTGGGCACCACCATCCACTGCTACCTGCCGGCCTCCACGACGCAGCCAGCTGAAGCCGGACGCGCGCAGCTGGCCGCCCCGGTGGACCTCACCGGGCTCACGGTGGTGGTGCTCGACGACGAACCGATGCTCGTCGAACTCGCCGGGCTGGTGCTCGAAGACGCCGGGGCACAGGTGCACGGTTTCACCGACCCGGCGGCCGCGCTCGCGCAGCTACTGCGCTAGCCGACGCGCTACCACGCCCTGCTCAGCGATCAGACCATGCCCGGCCTGACCGGGATCGAACTCGCCCAGCGCATGCGCGATGCGCAGATCGGGATTCCCGTGGCCATCTGCTCCGGTTATGCGCGCGAGGTCCACGCCGTGGATCTGGACCGGCTCGTGTTGCGCTATCTCAAGAAGCCGATCGACCCGGCCGAACTGGTGCGACAGGTGGCGCAGATGGTCGGGCGGTGAGCGCCCAGGGGGCAGGGGGGTCGGGGGTGGGCCGGAGCCCTACGCCTGCGACCCCTGGGTTGTGGGCGGAGGCCCACCTTGCTCCGCTTGCGGGGCGCGCAATGCCATCCGGCTGTTGGCGAGGTCGACCGCCGCGACATCGCTGCGGCTCGGCGTGGCCAGCGGGCAGTCGAGCACGCCGCCGTCGATGCCGCGGCCCCAGAAGACGTGCATCGGCTCGGTGCAGTCGGCCGGCCAGTCGACGCTGATGTCGCGCGCCTCGAGCCCGCGAACGTTCTCGGCCACCAGCACCGCCGCAGCGCCGCGCGCATCGGGGTTGCAGGGGGAGAACTGAATGCTGACGGCCGCCCGGGCGCGTTCCAGGCCGCCTTCGACCGCGGGATAGGACATGTGGATCCCGCGCAGCGCGATGTTCTCGAGCATCGCGCCCGGCGCCGCGGTGAGCAGGATGCGGGCGTCGGAGCGGACCTGGACGTCGCTGATACGCACGTTGCGGATGCGCCCCGGCGTGCGCTCCGTGAAGTCGGGGCCGCGCGAGCAGTCGATGTGGATCGGACAGACCAGCGGCATGTCGTTGTGGCAGTCGAGCACGATGTTGCTGAAGCTGACGTCCTCGAAGGTCCCGCCGGCGAGGTTGTAGAGGCCGATGCCGCGCGACGAGTTGCGGACGACGCAATTGCTCATCGCCACCTGGCGGATGGTGCCGAATGACTCCGCGGCGCCGAGTTTGAGCGCGGCGCAGTTGGTCTGCAGCACGCAATTGGTGACCACGATGCGTTCGTTGACGCCGCCGAGGCTCTTGAGCACGATCGCGTCATCGCCGCAGACGAGATTGCAGTCGCTGATGAACACGTCGCGGCTGTCGGTGATGTCCATGCCATCGGTGTTCGGGCCGAGGAGGTTGTTGCGGATGTCGACGCCGCGGATGCGCACGTTCTCGGCATCGCGGATGTGCACCGTCCAGCCGGGCGAATCGACGATGCCCACGCCGTCGAGGACGAAGTCGCGCACGCCGCGGATCTCGAGCATCGGGCTCGGCCGCTGCGACTTGCGGGTGAAGTAGGCGCAGGCCTGCGGCGGATCCCAGAAGGCGGGCCCGCTGCCATCGATGATTCCGGGACCACGGATGCCGGCCCCGGTGATCCCGTCGGCCACGATCAGGTGATGCGGCTGGAGGTCGACGTTGTCGTCGGGGTTGGTGGTGGTCGGATGCGGGGGGTAGTCCGCGATCGCGCGCGAACCCACCAGTTTCGCGCCGGGGCTGAGTTCGAGCAGCACGTGCGAGCGCAGCTGGATGGTGCCGGTGCGGAACACGCCCGGCGGCACGATCACGGTTCCGCCGCCGGCCGCGGCCGCGGCGTCAATCGCGCCTTGGATCGCGGCCGAGTTGAGTTCCTCGCCGCCAGCGATGGCGCCATGGTCGGTGATGACGATCGATGTGCTCATGCACGCCTCCTGGCGCCGATGCTGTCGTGCCCGGGAGGTGAGGCAAGCGCAGGCGCGGCGTTAGCAACTACTCAGGGGCTTCGCCCCTACGGTCCATTCGCAAGCGAATGGACCTACCCCTCTGGCTTTGTCGGGATTCCCATGGATCGGCAGCG
>JBEPXK010000350.1:0-4703 GCA_041641915.1 Planctomycetota bacterium | reverse complement strand
GACCGCGCCGCGATCATCGGCCGTCGCAGCTCGGCCGACATCCAGCTGCCCGACGCCGCGGTCAGCGGCGAACACGCGCGCATCCGCCGCGATGGCGCCAGTGTGGTGCTCGAGGACCTCGGCTCGAACAACGGCACCCTGGTCGGCGGCAAGCCCATCACCGAGCCGACCGCCCTGCACGGCGGCGCCCGGGTGACCATCGGCAAGAACCACTTCGTCTACATCGACGGACGCACCGACGATCTCGCCAACACGGCGATCCCCGGCCACGTGCTCCTCGATCGGATCGGCGCCGGCAGCACCGGCGTGGTCTACGTGGCCAAGGACCGTAACACCGGCGAACAGGTGGCGGTCAAGTTCTTCGATCCCGCCGCGGGCGCCGATACGGCCGAGCGCGCCCGGCTGCAGAACGCCATCCGGGCCCTGCGCCGGGTCGATGACCCGCACGTGGTGCCGGTGTTCCACGGCGATGTCCACGCCGACCTGCTCTATCTGGTCATGCCGTGGTACGCGAACGGCTCGCTGCGCGACCTGATCCATCTCGAAGAGGACCTGCCGGCGAGCGTGCTGCTGTCGCTGATCGCCGATGCCGCTGCCGGGCTCGAGGCGGCCGACACCCGCCACGGCCTCAAACACGACGGGCTGCGCCCCGGCGACATCCTGATCGACGACGAGGGCGCCGGGCGGGTCGCCGACTTCGGCCTCTCCCGCCGCTCGCCCCGCCCGGCCGGGGATACCCAACTCGCGGTGACCCAGTTCGAACTCGGCGTCATCCTGCGCACCGCCCTGCGCGGCGGTCACGATCGTGGCGGCCGCAAGCTCGACGACCTGCGCGCACGCGCCGAGGTACCCGCGGCCGCGCTCGCCTGTATCGAACGCATGACCGCGGCCGATCCCGAGGCGCGCTACGCGAGCTGGAGCGAGCTGCGCGCTGAACTGGCCACCGCGCTCAAGCGTTCGCTCGCTGGCGGCCGCCCCCGACCCGAACCCGCGGCCGCAGGCCCGACGCGCGAACGGGCCGCCACCCGGCCGGCCGCGCGGCGGCAACCCGGCACCGCGCGCAGCCCCCGCGGCGAGGCCCCCCGCCCGCGTCGCCGGCGCGGATCGCGCATTCCCGGCTGGGTCATCGCCCTGATCGTGTGCGCCGTCGCCGGGCTGCTGCTGCTGATCCTCGGCCCCACGCTCTTCAACGCCGCCCGCAGCAACCAGGCAAGCCAGCGCCGGCTCGAGGCCGCTCAGCAGCAGCAGCCCGCACAACTGGACGACAGCCTCGACGTCGAACCGGCGGCCCACCGCAGCGCCGGAACCAACGATCGTCAGACACGCGGCTTCCGTCTACCGCCGCCGGTGACCGGCGCCAACGACGAGGACGACAGCTCCGCCGGGCAGGTCACGCCCCCTGAACCCCGGACCACTGAAGCGGTCGAAACGCCCCCCGTCGCCACGGGCGATGCGCCGAGCGAGCTCCCTGTCGCCGGGCCCGTCGCGCAACGAGCGACGCTGGTCGAGCCCGGACAGGCCACCCGTCAGGATCCCGATCGCAGCGTCGCCACGCCACCGCCCGCCACCACCGCCGTCGCAAGTGAAGACGAGGCGGCAGACGCTGCCGTCCCCGAGGACGAGGCCGACGAAGCGCCCGCGGTCGCGGACGAGCCCGAAGAGGACAGCGAAGAGGCGCCCGCGGTCGCGGACGGACCGGAGGACGACACCGAGGCGGCGCTCGCGGACGCGGACGACGAGGACGTTCCCGCCGATGCCGACACCGATGCGATCGACGATGACGTCACACCGATGGACCCCGAGCTGATCCGGGAACGTCTGGCCGCCGCCCGCGCCGGCACCTGGGAGGAGGTCGTCCTGGTGCTCGCCGACGGCGAGCGCATCGAAGGCGAAGCCAAGAATGACGGGATCGACAGCGCCGATCTGACCCTCCGCCGCGCCGACGGCAGCACGACCACGATCTCGGTCGCCGACCTCGCCCGCTTCGCCTACCAGAAATCGCGGGACATCTACGCCCGCACCGCCGACCGCTACCTCGAACGCAAGGATTTCGAGCGCGCAATCGAAAAATACGACCGGGCGCTGGAGAAGCATCCCGGCCTGCCCTACCTCGTTCTGCGTCGGGCCGAGGCCGAACGTGGCCAGAAGCTGCTCGCGAACTGCCTCGCCGCCATTCCCCAGGTGATCGCCGACGAGAACTGGCAGGGGATCCTCGAGCACGTCGGCAGCTACATCGCCCTGATGCAGCCCGACAGCCTCGAGAGCGACTGGCGCGATCCACTGCGCGAGGCGTATGCGCGCCGCGCCTTCCACATGGATCCGGACGAACGCGCCAGCTGGGTCGCCAAGGCCGAAGCGGCCGGGGTCGAGCTGACCTACGCCGAGGACGCCCCCGAGCTGCTCGCGGCGGCGATGGCTGCGTTCGCCGCAGACGAGGACCCGGACGCGGTCTACGACCGCTTCGCCGAGGCGCGCGAGGTCCACGCGCCGATGGACGACGATAGCTGGCTCGCCCTGGCCAAGACCTGCGCCGCGACCGAGCGCCGCGAGGAGGCGGCCGCGGCGCTGCTCTGCCTCTCACCGAGCGCCGGCGACACCGCCGAGGCCCGCGAGCTCGGCGTGGCCGTGGGCCTGCGCCCTCCGCCGCTCGATCCGCGCCTGCTGTGCCTGACCTACGTCGGCGGCGCCGGCAACCAGCGCATCCAGGAGGTCGGCTTCACCCCCGACGGCAAGCCCTACGCCCAGGGCAACGGCTTCCGTTTCGTGTTCGACACCACCACCAACACCGGTTCGGTCACCGGGGACATCAACCAGGACCTCGGCGAAGAGATGGATCGCTACAAGCTGCCGTTGGTGCCACAGACGGTGAGCATTCCGGCCACCGGCGAGCAGGTGACCATCCGTTACCGCCAGGTCCACGGCATCCTCCAGCAGCCCTTCCTCACCTCGGATGCCGGATGGAAGTTCTGGGGCTGGGGCAAGAACGAAGCCGAAGAGCGCCGTCTGATGGCCGACAGCCGCGGTTACGACGCCTGGCTGTTTCCCGACGGGCGCCACATCGGCGTGATCTGCTGGACCGACGGCGGCAACTCGGTGCTCTCGCGTCACCCGCAGGACCTGGACAAGGGCATCGAGAAGTCCGACATCTTCACCGGCGGGTTCTCCAACGTCCTCGGCGGGATGTCGGTGATGGTGATGAAGATCGACGTCCAGGAGCGCAAGCCGGTCTCGGGCACCTACATGGCCACCCACGTGTTTCCGCACGCCGAAGACCGCTGGGGCCGGATGTACATCGGCAAGCAGATCGGTCGTCGCTGGGCCCAACCGACCCTCACCGACCACTTCGGCCTCGGCGGCGAGATCAGCGGCGGCGCCCTGTTCGTGCTCGATACCGACCTGAAGACCAACATCTTCCATGGCGCGATCGGCGGCAGCGGCAGCAGCGTGCAGAAGACCGGCGCCATCGCCATCCACGGCAATCTGGCGATCATCGGCGGCTTCACCGACGCGCCCACGATGTCCTGCGTCAACGCGGTCCAGGAGAACAAGGGCGGCGCCTGCGATGGCATGGTGGCGGTGGTCCGGCTCTGGCCCCAGGGCGGTTGAGCCGCGGGGCCCCGTCCAGCGCGCCCGCAACGACGACGCCGGACATGCTCCCTGGTGATCCGTGTGCCCCGGGGCGGGTAGCGACAAGGTCTTGCCAAAACGCCACTTGCGCAGCATGCTGATAGGCGCTCAAGCGGCGCGCAGGCGTGCCGTTACTGAAGAAGAGCGATCCTGACCCGTTTCCGGGAGCCGACGATGGAGATCCGTCCAGACCTGCAGGCCTTCGAGCGCCTCGGACGCAAGCGCACGCCCGAGAAGGCCCAGACTTCCGCGCCCGCCGCGGGGCACCGTGGGGGCGCTGAGGGCGATAGCGTCTCGACCGTCGACAGCGCCGAGATCGCCCGTTTCGTCGAAACCCTCAAGCAGGTCGATCCGGCGCGACTCCACCGCGTCGAGGACCTGCGCGCCCGTATCGCCGCCGGCGAGTACCGCGCCACAGCCGAAGAGCTCGCCGACCCCGTCCTCGACGCCCTGCTCGGCGAGCGCCCACAACGATCGTGAGAAAGGACCGCTGGTGCGCAGACCGCGCAGAGCAATCGCGACCCGCGTGGCGCTGGCCGGCCTCCTGGCCGCGAGCCTGGCCGGCGTCGAGGTGGCCGAACTGCCCGACGGCAGCCCGGCCAAACTGACCGTTCTCGGCAACGGCGCCTTTCTCCGGGGCCAATACGAGACCGCGGTCACCTACTACGCCAAGGCCCATCGAGCCGACAAGACCTACTTCTACGCTCTGTTCAATCTGGGCCTGACCCACCAGAAGATGGCCCAGTCGGCGACCACCGCCGAAGAGCGCCAGGATCACTTCACCATGGCGCGCAATTACTTCCGCGACGCGGTCGACCTGCGCCGCGACAACCCCGAGGTCCACGCCAGCCTCGGCGTGATCGCCTTCCAGCTGCAGGAATACGCCCTCGCCCGGACCCGCTTCAGCAATGCGGTCGAGGCAGCGATCAAACCAGCCGAGAAGGCCGGTTACCTCTACAACCTCGCCACCGCCCACGAACAACTCGGCGATCTGAGCGCCGCCCGCGCGGCCTACGAGAAATGCCTCGCGCTCGACGAGCGCCATTTCCAGGCCCACTACAACCTCGGCACGCTGC
>JBEPXK010000349.1:0-4704 GCA_041641915.1 Planctomycetota bacterium | reverse complement strand
CGATGTGACCATGCATCGCGGCTCCTGGCATTTGATCTCGACTGCCAGATAGAGGACCCATGAAGACGCGCACCATCGTTCGCATCGGCGCCGCCCTGGCGGTGATCGCCGCCATCATCATCATCGCCCAGGTGGTCCCGGTCGTCGAGGCTGCCAATTGGCTGATGGACTACGTGCAGGGCTTTGGTATCTGGGCCGGCGTGGTCTATACCGTCATCGCGCTCGGTGCCGTGCTGATCGGCATCCCGATCTTCGCCCTGATGGTACTCTCCGGCATGCTCTTCGATCTCTGGGTCGCGCTGACCAGCTCGTTCATCATGGTCGTCGGCGGCGGTTGCATCGGTTTCGGGCTCGCGCGCCTGTTCGGCTTCGGGCAGAACGACGAGAAAAACCGTCGCGCCACCTCCCTGCTATCCCGCCTGCGACGGATGGTGGCCGGACACGAGGTGCTGATGATCGTCATGCTCAGGCTGACCCCCACGCTACCCTACGGCGCGACCAACGTGGTCCTGGGCTCGTGGCAGATCCGCTTCCTTCACTTCGCCGTCGGCACCGCGCTGGGCATGGCCCCGGCCGTACTGCTGATCACCTACCTGGGCCACGCCGGCCGCGTCGGCCTGACCGCCGACAAGCCGCTCGAGGAACTGCCGCCGGAGATGCTCATCCTCTTCGCCGCCGGCGCCCTCGCCTTCGTCGCGATCTCGATCATTCTCGGCTTCCGCCTGCGCACGATCCTGGCCGAAGACAAGGCCAACGGCGAAGACGCAGACGCGAGCGACAACGAGAAAGACAGCGAGAACGAAGCCGACGACGAGAACGGCGAGAACGGCGAGAACGAAGCCAACGATGGGGACGGCAGCGAATCCCGCTGAACCGCCCCGCCCCTACTCCCCGTTCTGCTCCATGATCGCCGAGAAATCGGCTTCGAGCTTGCGCTCCCCCGTCGGCTCGGCGAGCTCGGAGAGCGAGGGTTTATCATCGGCATCGCTCATGGCATCGGTGGTGGCGCTGATCGCATCGATGCGGGCGGTCAGGGCGTCGATCCCCTCCGCCCCCTCGGCGAGCTCGGCCGCGCTGAGATCCGACTGCAGCTTCGTCTTCAGCGCGCCGACCTCGGCCAGCTTGTCGTCGATGGCGCCAAGGCGCTCGTCCATCGCGTTGCTCGCCTGCTGGGCCTGCTTCACCTTCATGCGCAGGTTCTGCACCTCGCGATGGGTACTGACGACCTCGCGCTTGAGCTCGGCTTCGGTGAAGGCGGTGCCGCGGACCTCCGCGCTCCAGCCCTCACCGGAATCAGCTTCGCGGTAGGCGGTCTTGGCCTCGGTCAGGACCTGTTCGAGGTTCGCCAGTTGCGGTTCCCAGGCCTCGAGCCGGGTCTGCAACTCGAGCTGACGCGTCTTCAGCCGCAGGCGGGTCGCGTTCAGCGAGGCCTCGGTGTCCTCGACCTCATCGATCGCCCAGCGCAGATAGCCGTCGGGGTTCTCCTGGATCCGCTCGGCGGTCCACTGCGTGTGCTGCTCCCAGCCGTCCTTGACCTGCTGGCGGTAGGGCTCGCTGAAGGCGAAGAACACCGCCACGCCGATCGCCAGCAACACCATGATCGCGATGACGATCGTCAACGCCCCGCCCTGACGGTTGTGCTTGTCCTGCATGGAGGCCTCCTTGCGCGGCCTTGCCTGCGCCGATCTGGTTCCAGGAGCATGCCTTGCGACCATGGGGCTTCAACAGCCGTGAGCGGCCAGAGCCTGCGATTCGCGCCTTGTCGCGGCGCACAGAGGGCATAGAAGAGCCCCCGTTCCGGTCCTCTCAGCCCCGGAACGCCAATCCCATCTTCACGGAGAGCTCATGGCAGTCAGCTACAACGACCTCGGCCTGATGAACACCAAACCGATGTTCGCCAAGGCCGTCAGCGGCGGTTTCGCCGTTCCCGCCTACAACTTCAACAACATGGAGCAGCTGCAGGCGATCATCCAGGCCTGCGCCGAGACCGACAGCCCGGTCATCCTCCAGGTGTCAGCCGGAGCGCGCAAGTACGCCAATCAGACCATCCTGCGCTACCTCGGCCAGGCAGCGGTCGAGTACGCCAAGGAGCTGACCGGCGGCCGCGGCCTGCCCATCGCTCTGCACCTCGACCACGGCGCCGACTTCGAAATCTGCAAGTCCTGCATCGAGACCGGCTTCTCCAGCGTGATGATCGACGGCTCGCACCACTCCTTTGAAGACAACATCGCGCTGACCAAGAAGGTCGTCGCATACGCCCACCAGCACGACGTCACCGTCGAGGGTGAACTCGGCGTGCTCGCCGGCATCGAGGACGACGTGGAGGCGGCCGAGCACGTCTACACCCAGCCCGATGAGGTCGAGGAGTTCGTCGGCAAGACCGGCGTCGACTCGCTGGCCATCTCCATCGGCACCAGCCATGGCGCGTACAAGTTCAAGCCCGGCCAGGACCCGAAGATCCGCCTCGACATCCTCGAGGAATGCGAGAAGCGCGTCGCCGGTTTCCCCATCGTGCTCCACGGCTCAAGCTCGGTGCCCACCGAGCTGGTCAAGATCATCAACGACAACGGCGGCAAGCTCGCCGACGCCATCGGCATCGGCGAAGATCAGCTGCGCCTCGCCGCCAAGAGCGCGGTGTGCAAGATCAACATCGACTCCGACGGCCGCCTGGCGATGACCGCCGCGATCCGCAAGCATTTCGCCGAGAACCCCGAGCACTTCGACCCGCGCCAGTACCTCGGCCCGGCGCGCGAAGCGCTCAAGGAACTCTACATGCACAAGTGCAAGGCGGTGCTCGGCAGCGCCGGTCGCGCCGGCGAGATCCTCGGCGGCTGAACCATCAGGCGCTATGCGCTTCCTGCCAACGACCCCCTCGCAATCGCGAGGGGGTCGTTGCATGTCGCGGTAAGCGCGCCGAACATCGGTTCAGCAGTAGACGTCGCGCCGGCCGCTGCGGACCTTGGCCAGCATCGCCCGGGTGTGGGTCGCCACCTGGGGATCCATCTCGCCGACCGCGCGTTCGATCAGCGCCTCGCCACGTTCCCGGGTCTGCGCGCTGGCGTAGTCGAGCAGGTACTCCTGGAAGGTCGAGACGGCGTTGGGATCGCAGTGGGCCTTGATCGCGCCGGGCTTGGCCAGATCCATGAAGTCGGCGCCGGTGCGACCGAGGCGGTAGCAGCCGGTGCAGAACGAGGGCAGATAACCGAGCTCGGCCACGTCGGCGATGACCTCGTCGAGGCTGCGATGATCGCCGAGCGAGAACTGCTCGCTCATCGCCTCGCCTTCGCTGTAGCCGCCGGGGTCGGTACGGCTGCCGGCCGAGATCTGCGACACGCCCAACGCGAAGGTCTCGCGCCGGATGTGCGGCGTTTCGCGGGTCGACATGATCAGCCCGGTGTAGGGCACGGCGAGACGCAAGATCGCCACCAGCTTGCGGAAATCGGTGTCGTCGACCGCATGCGGCGGCTGCTCGGCTATCGACGAACCGGTCGCCGGTTCGAGCCGCGGCACGCTGATGGTGTGCGGGCCCACGCCGTAGCGCTGCTCGAGGTGGGCGATGTGCTGCATCATCGCCAGCACCTCGAAACGCCAGTCGTGCAGACCGAAGAGGACCCCGATGCCCACGTCGTCGATGCCGGCTTCCATCGCCCGATCGAGCGCGGTCACGCGCCAGTCGTAGTCGCGTTTGACCCCGGCGAGGTGGACCCTGGCGTAGGTCTCGCGATGGTAGGTCTCCTGGAAGATCTGGTAGGTGCCGATGTTCCGCGCCTTGAGCCGGCGGAACTCGTCGATGCTCAACGGCGCGACGTTGACGTTGACCCGACGGATCTCGCCGTGCTCCTTGTGCACGGAATAGACCGTGTCGATGCTCTCCAGGATGTAGTCGAAGCCCTGGCGCGGATACGCCTCACCAGCGACCAGCAGCAGCCGCTTGTGGCCCTGATCGACCAGGGCCTCGACCTCGCGCGCGATCTCGGCCTGGCTCAGCGCGCGGCGCTGGACGGCGGAGTTGCGCGCGCGGAAGGCACAGTAGAGGCACTCGTTGGCGCAGAGGTTGGAGACGTAGAGCGGGGCGAAGACCACCAGTCGCCGGCCGTAGATGAACTCCTTCACCCGCCGCGCGGTGGCGAACAGCTCGCCGAGCAGCTCGGGATCGCTGATGCCCATCAGCACCGCAACCTCGCTCGCGTCGAGTCCGGCGGTCGCCTCGGCCTTGGCCAGCACATCGCGCACGGCCTTGGCATCGGCGCGATCGCGCGCCGCGGCCAGGGTCCGGCTCACCGCCTGTTCGTCGATCCACTCGCCGGTGGCATCACCCGTGCGCATGCTCCCCCCTCTCGTGCCCGGCCGCCGGTCGGTGCAGCTCGGGATTACCGGTTCTTCCCGGCAACAGCAATCGCTGTTTGACGCTTCACGAGTTAACGCCGCGCTGCGTCCAAGCCGCTCAGTCGCGCGGCGGACGCCGCAGCCCCGGCAGGACCGGGATCACGACCATCGTCAGGATGCCGGCGACGAGGATGCCGCCGGCCGAAGCGATACCCACCCCGTTGCGCAGCTCGGCGCCGATCGCGGTGCTCAACGCCAGCGGTAGCATGCCCAGCACCGCGGCCACGGTGATCATCAGCACCGGGCGGAAGCGGTCGCCGGCCGCGGCGACCATCGCCGCTCGCGAATCCTTGCCGTCACGGCGCAGGATGTTGTAGC
>JBEPXK010000348.1:0-4714 GCA_041641915.1 Planctomycetota bacterium | reverse complement strand
CTCCACCGCGAGAAGGTGGCGCCACAGTCGACGCAGCCGAAATCATCCTGCTTCTTGGCCATCGATCGCAGCCTGCGCCGGTCGGGTCCGGGAACAAGCGGTTGCGAGCATGCCATAAGCGTTACCGGGCTGGTCGCGGGTACGATCGCGGGCCAGCGCGGGCCAGCGCGCTGTCGCAGCGATCGCAGCAGGACCGGTCCGGGCTACCTCGTGCGCGTCACCGCAGGTCCGCACCGGTTCGGGCTCCGGTTGCCGTGCTGCGGCAGGGCGCTAAGCTGCCGCGCTGCGCGCGAGCGCGGTAGGGGAGGAGCCCGATGGCCAAGCGTATGAAGCAGGCGGCGGTGAAGAAGAACGCCGCGAAGAAGAGCGCCGCGACGAAGAGCGCCCGGCAGAGCAAGCGCGAGAAGGTGGTCCTCGCCTATTCCGGCGGGCTGGATACCTCGATCATCGTGCGCTGGTTGGCCGACAAGGGCTACGATGTCATCTGTTTCTGCGCCAACGTCGGCCAGGAGGAACGCTACAGCGATCTCAAGGCCAAGGCGCGCAACGCCGGGGCGAAGAAGTGCATCGTCGCCGATCTGGCCGAGGAGTTCACCCGCGACTTCGTATTTCCGGCCATCGCCTGGAATGCGCAGTACGAGGGCCGCTATCTGCTCGGCACCTCGCTCGCCCGGCCGGTGATCGCCAAGCATCTGGTCGAGGTGGCGAAGCAGGAGGGGGCGCGGATCATCGCGCACGGCGCCACCGGCAAGGGCAACGACCAGGTGCGATTCGAACTCACCGCCTACGCGCTGTTGCCGGGGGTCGAGATCATCGCACCGTGGCGCGATCCCGAGTTCAACTCGGTGATCAAGGGCCGGGCCGAGGCGATCGATTATGCCAAGCAACACGGCATCCCCGTACCGGTGAGCAAGAAGGAGCCCTGGTCGAGCGACGAGAACCTGCTGCACATCAGCTTCGAAGCGGGGATGCTCGAGGATCCGGCGACGCGGCCGCGCGACAGCATGCACAAGCTCACCCGTCCGCTGAAGAGCGTGAAGAGCCGCGCGGAGAAGGTGCGCATCGAGTTCGAACAGGGCCGGCCGGTGGCGATCAACGGCAAACGGCTCGGCCCGGCGAAGCTGCTGACCGAAGCCAACCGCTTGGGCGCGCGCCATGGCGTGGGGCGGATCGACATCGTCGAGAGCCGTTTCGTGGGCATGAAGAGCCGCGGGGTCTACGAGACGCCCGGCGGCACGATCCTGCTCGCGGCACATCGCGACCTCGAGGCACTGACCGTCGGCCGCGATCTGCTCAACCTCAAGAACACGCTCGCGGTGCGCTACAGCCAGATGGTCTACAACGGCTTTTGGTACTGCGAGGAGATGGACGCCCTCGACGCCTTCCTCGCCAGCTCACAGCGCCACGTCACCGGTGGCGTCGATCTTGAGCTCTATCACGGCAACGTCATCATCACCGGCCGCGACTCCGCGCACAGCCTCTACGACGCCGACATCGCCTCGATGGAGGACGACGCCGGGGCCTACGATCAGCAGGACGCCTCGGGTTTCATCCGTCTCCAGGCGCTCCCGCTGCGGGTCGCCGCCGCGCGCGCGGACCGGCTCGCCGTCCGCAAACGCTGAACCGCGATCGACGTACCAGTACCCAGTGCCGGGGTCGCCCCGGCAGACGACAGGAGCCAGATCATGTGCGAAGACTGTGGATGTGCCAAGGAACCCGCCTTCACCGAGCTCTCGGACGAGGACAAACTGCGCAAGATCGAACAAGTGCTCGACGCCCACGTACGGCCGATGCTCAAGCAGGACGGTGGCGGCATGGTGGTCAAGGGTCTCGAAGGTGATGCGCTGACCATCCAGTACAGCGGCGCCTGTGGCGGCTGTCCCCACGCGCTGACCGGTACGCGGATGTTCATCCAGCGTCAGCTGGCCCAGGCTCTGGGCACCGACATCGAGGTCGAGGTGGTCCGAGCCTGAATCCACCTTCATCAAAGGGGGCATGCCCCCTTTGGATCCCCGACCGTCGCCTGCGGTTCCTCGCGGCCTCTGTCGGGGTCTTCGGCCATTATCGGCGAAAAACACCCCTCTGTCGGCCGTCGCCCGGCCTGCCCTGGCCGGGCCGCGTGTGTGCACGCATGCGCGAAACGCCTTGCCCGGCGCCGGCAAAGCGCTATCTGTGGTGACGATGCGATCGAACGTGCGAATTATTGCGTGCACCATCATCGGCGCCGGCCGTTAGCCGGCGCACGATCGCAGCACGCGCGTCTATCAAGGCCACCTGCGAGTCTCGCAGGTGGCTTTTTCATTGGGAGCGGAGAGCCATGAGCACCGTGGAGATCTACGACACCACCTTGCGCGACGGGACCCAGTCGGAGGGGGTCAACATCAGCCTCGCCGACAAGCTGGCGATCACCCGCCTGCTCGACTGGCTGGGGGTGGCCTACATCGAGGGTGGTTGGCCGGGCTCCAACCCCAAGGACGAGGCCTATTTCCAGGAGGTGCGCGCGCTCGAGCTCGAACAGGCGCAGATCGCCGCCTTCGGTTCGACCCGCCGGGCCAAACTCGCCGCGGCCGATGATCCCAACCTGCGCAAGCTGGTCGCGAGCGGTGCGGATGTCTGCACCATCTTCGGCAAGACCTGGGATCTTCACGTCGAGCAGGCGTTGCGTGTCGAGCTGGCGACCAATCTGGAGATGATCCGCGATTCGGTCGCCTTCCTCGTCGCCGAGACCGGTCGGCCGGTGTTCTACGACGCCGAGCACTTCTTCGACGGCTACGCCGCCAACCCCGACTACGCGCTCGAGACCCTGCGCGCTGCGGTCGCCGGCGGCGCGAGCCGGGTCGTGTTCTGCGATACCAACGGGGGGTCGCTGCCCGATCAGATCGCGGGCGCGGTCGAGGCCGTGCGCGCCGCCTGCGGCGAGGTGGCCCTGGGCATCCACGTCCACAACGACGGCGGGCTCGCGGTCGGCAACACCCTGGCGGCGGTGCGGCACGGCTGCAGCCAGGTCCAGGGCACGATCAACGGCGTCGGCGAGCGCTGCGGCAACGTCGACCTGTGCGCGGTGATCGCCAACTGCGAGCTGAAGATGGGTCTGGCGTGCCTGCCGGCAGGACGGCTGTCGCGGTTGACCGAGGTCAGCCGCGAGGTCTGGGAGCGCATCAACATGGTCGCGCCGGTCAACCAGCCGTTCACCGGCAAGGCCGCTTTCGCCCACAAGGGCGGGATCCACGTCTCCGCGGTCCAGCGCAACGCCACCACCTACGAACACGTCAGCCCCGAGTCGGTCGGCAACAACCGGCGGATCCTGATCTCGGAGCTCTCCGGGCGCTCCAACGTCCAGGCCAAGCTGGTCAACCGTTACCCGGCGCTGAGCGACAACGCGGTCATGGGTCGGGTGCTCGGTGAGGTCCAGGATCGCGAGAACCAGGGCTATTCCTACGAAGCGGCCGACGGCTCCTTCGACCTGCTCGTGCGGCGCCACGTCGGCGCCTATCAGCCAATCTTCGAACTGATCCACTATCGCGTCCACGGCCTGGGCACTGCCGGCGATGCCACCGATCTGGTCGAGGCGACGGTCAAGGTCCGGGTCGGCGAGGACCTGCGCCTGTGCGTGGCCGAGGGCCACGGCCCGGTCGATGCCCTGTCCCACGCCCTGCGTCAGGCGCTGGAGCCGAAGTACCCCACGCTGGCCGCGTTGCAGCTGGTCGACTACAAGGTGCGGGTGGTCAACTCCGCCGATGGCACCGCTGCCCACGTGCGCGTGCTCATCGAGAGCCGGCACGAGCACAGCCGTTTCGGCACCGTCGGCGTGCACGAGAACATCATCGAGGCCAGCTGGCGGGCGCTGGTCGAATCGATGGAGTACGTGGTCCTGCGCGAGCAGGCGCCCACGGCCTGAGGCCGCGGCGTGTCAGAACCGGTCATGCGCGCGATCGGGGTGGAACAGCCTGCGGTCGAGCATGATCAACGGCATGTATACCCGACCGCCGAGACCGGTCTGCGCTCCGTCCGGGCTGCCCTCATCGTTCAGCGCGGTGGTGCCGTCCTGCCGCTGGTGGAACACCAGGGTCAGCCACAGCGGCTGCCAGACCTCGCGATCGAGCACCGCCTTGCCCTTGGCCAGCCGCGTCTCACCGCTGTGGACCGGCTCGTAGTTGCCGAGCAGCGAGAGGGGCACGTAGCTGCCGAGGTAGGCGACCAGCAGCAGGAACACCACCAACAGGAAGCGGCGCAGGCCACCGCGCGGGCCGCTACGCTGTTCGCCCTCGGTCTTCCCCTTCTTCGCGTCCTGTCCCATGGCTCCTCCGATCACATACGGTAGCGGTGTTCGCCGCCTTCGCCGATGATGATCACTTCGTTGGTCTCGTCATCGCTTGCCTCGACCCGGCCATGGACCCTGGCGGCGATGCCGCAGCGTTCCGCGACCGCGAGGCAGTCGGCGGTGCGCTCCTCGCTCACCACCGCCTCCAGCCGGGCGCCCATGTTCCACACGGTGTAGGCCTCGCGCCAGCTGGTGCCCGAGACCTCCTGCAGCATGCGGAACAGCGGCGGGGTCGGCAGCAGGTCATCCTTCACGAAGCGCAGGCCCCGGCCGAACTTGCCGATCTTGGTCTGGGCGCCGCCGCTGCAGTGGATCAGGCCGTGGATCTCGCTGCGCGGGATCGCGTCGAGCAGGTCGCGGATCAATGGCAGGTAGGTCCGCGTGGGCGCCAGC
>JBEPXK010000347.1:0-4728 GCA_041641915.1 Planctomycetota bacterium | reverse complement strand
AATGCGCATGAACCACGAGACGGAGGCGAGGCGCGCCCGTCGAACCGCGACCCAGGCGTCATCGCGCGCATGGCGGTCGATGTCGGCCGGGTCCCAGGCGATCGGCTCCCCGGTCGCCCGATCCCGGTCGGGGAACACCATGCTCCAGCGCTCGACCACCTCGCGCGCGCTCCAGTGCTGCGCCTGCTCGGGATCGGTGCGGATGACGATGTGCAGGTGGTTGCTCATCACGCAATACGTGAGCACATCCACGGCGAAGGCATTGGCCTGGGTGCGGATGCCCTGCGCCAGCCACGCCCGTCGATGCTCGGCGGCGTCGCCACAAAGAAAGGCGCGTCGCACGCAACGGCTGATCAGATGATAGCAGCCGGCGCGACGCTCGTCGATGAGTAGCGAGCGGGCGGTGGTCATGCCGCGAGGGGCAATATAGACCCACGAGGGTTCGTGTCAAGTGGGGGTGCCAGGGCGTGGTTGCTGTCGGGGTGGGGGTGGCTAGGGTCGTCGGCGTGGAGGAGATGTCTGTCCTACGTTCCCGAGCAGCAGATAGGCGTTGGCCCAGGCTGCGGCCGGGTCGTGCGCTTCGGGTTCGACGCGGTAGCGGACCAGGCGCTCGCGGTAACCGGGCAGCTGGCGCTCGGCGAGCACCGTCAGCGCCTGATCGGCGAGCGGCGGCGGCGCGGCGATGATCGGCGCGGCACTGAGAGACTGCGGACGACGGGGATGGAGGTGCATGGGGCGCTCCTCGTCGCGGGAAGCGCCGGCTGCCCGGGAGCCGCGGCGAACCGACAACGACTCCCGCGGAGTGGTTGTGCAGGTCCGCCCGTTTGGCTCCCACGGGCTGGAAGAAATGGCAGACTGCTGTGGAGCCAGGCGATTGCCAGGCTCGATCTGGCGACCAGCGACGAGGCGCGCGATGGCGAGCCCGAACGCCGGCTTCCCCGGAGTGAACCGCCGACCCACGCGGCTTAGGCTGGGATCTTACCACATATGGAGGCAATCCCATGCCCATCCGCATCATCCGTCAATCACTCGCCATCGCCGTTGTCAGCCTGGGCCTTATCGGCTGCCAGCTCGCGCGCTCGGATTCCGGTGGCGGTGTCGAGTCTATCAACGTTCCCAAGGACGTGCGCGACGTCAAGATGACCGCGACCGACCACGCCTTCGAGCCATCCCGGGTCAGCGTGTCGCCCGGCAAGACCGTCCGCCTGACGCTGGTCAACAAGGGCAACGCTCCGCATGCGGTCGAATTCCATCTCGCGGACGGCGAAGCCGAGCTTGAGCCCGAGCTCGAGCCTGGCGACTCGGGTACGCTGATCTTCGTCGCCCCGCATTCCCCGGGTGCCTATACCTATTATTGCCCCGTCAGCGATCACCGTGAACAGGGTATGGTCGGCCAGCTCGTGGTCCAGCAGACCGCGCAGCAGTAGTTCGCGGCCCAGGTACTCGGCTTCGATGGCATGGATCGTGATTGTTCGCAGCAGACCCGGTTGCGGCGATGCAGCGGATTGGCAGGTCCATGGCATCGGGGAGGCCCGGCCCCGCGCGGCGTGCCCGTCTGAGGGAAGCCGCTGAGTTGGTGCGTTGCTCGACTTGCTGGCGGGGTGTGGGCGTTGTTTGTCGCTGCTCGCTGGTCGCTGCTCGCTGCTCGCTACTCGCGAGGCTACCTACCCGTCGGCGAGTGCCGCGGTGGCGCTTGCATGCGTACGGTGTGCGGCGCCGGTTCAGAAGGCGAGGCGCATGCCCGCCAGTAAGGCGACGTTGTCGGGATCCTCGCCGCGGTCCGAGGCGAGGCTGTGCGTTTCGCCGACGAGGAATTTGTAGCGCACCCCGAGATAGGGGGCGAACTCGCGGCGGATGGCGTAGCGTAGACGCAGGTCGAGCGCGACGTGCGTCAGGCCGGCTCCGGTGTGGGCTTCCGGCATGTCCTGGGCGGCGAATTCCATCTCGGTGCGGGGCTGTAGCACCAATCGCTGCGTGATGCGGAGATTGTACTCGGCTTCGAAGGAGCCGAAGAGATCGCCGTCCTCGGTCAGCTCCAGGCTTGGCGTGCACTCGAACATGTACGGAGCCATGCCGTCGAGGGCGACCACCGCGGCCCAGGTGGATTCGGTCTCCGCTTCGGTCCAGGTCAGCTCGTTGGCCACCCCGACCTGGAAATTCCAGAACGGGGTGATCAGGCGCGAGTACTTCATCTCGTGGGTGACCGCGATCTCGTCTTCACCCTCGAGCATGGCCTCGCCGGCCGACTCGAACCACAGCTTGTCGTAATCGTACCCGAGCCAGGCCTCGGCTTCCCAGCCGAGGGCGTCGCGGCCCTTGCGAGCGCGGTATTCGAGTTGATCGACCAGGACATAGGTGAGCAAGCGGTCGTCGGCGACCACGTGCGGCCAGTCCTGCGGCGGTTCGCGGCCTGCGCGTTCCAGCACCTCGTCGAGGGTCATGCCCGGCGGGACCGCCGGGTCCTCGATCGGGGGCGGATCTGCCGGGGGCGCCTCACGCGCCGAGGCGCCCGGCCCCGGCCGCCCGGTGGTCATCGGTGGCGACGTGTCGTCTTGTTCCGCACCGCCGCCGGAGTCCTGCGCCGCACAGAGCGGTACGGCGCAAACGAGGCCCAGCGGCAGGGCGATGATCGTGGAGCGGATCGGGTCAGGCGGCATCGATCGGTCCTCCCTCCAGCGCGCGAACCACCGCGACGGTACGGAACATCCCCGCTTCGAGATGGTAGAGCAGGTGACAGTGGAAGGCCCACTGGCCTGGGGCGTCGGCGGTGATGTCGACGGTCAGCAACTCGGCTGGCTGCACGCTCACCGTGTGCTTGCGCGGGTCTGCGTCGAGCCCGGCGCCGGTGTACAGGTCCATCCACATGCCGTGGAGATGGATCGGGTGGGCCATCATCGTGTCATTGAGCATGTTGATGCGCAGGCGTTCGCCGTAGGCGAAACGGATCATGTCCGATTCCGACCACTTCTTGCCGTCGAAGCCCCAGATGTATTTGTGCATATTGCCGGTGAGGTGCAGGTCGAACTCGCGCGTCGGCGGCCGTCTCCCTGGCGGGCGGGTCCGGCAGCGCAGCTGGCCGTAGGTCAACACGCGCCAGCCGTCGTCGCCCAGACCGTTGCCCGGGTCGTCGAGCTGACGGTAGGCCGACTTGGCCATGGTGATGCTGCCCGGCCCGTGTTGGTCCGGGCCGTGGATGATCCGGTCCGGCAGGCCGGTCGTCGGCAACGGACGCCGCTCGGCGGGCGGTGGATCATCGGCTCCGGGTCGACCGTCGTGCGTGACCTGGCTGCCGCCGTTGCCGGCGGCCTTCATGCCGCCCATCATCATCCCCATGTCCTCCATCCCCAGCATCGGCCGGCGGCGGCGCGGAGGCACGCCGGCCTTCATGCCCTTGCGCGGGGCCAGGGTGCCACGGGCGTAGCCGCTGCGATCCATGGTCTCGGCGAACAGGGTGTAGGCGCGATCCTCGCGCGGAGTGACGATGACGTCGTAGGTCTCGGCGACGGCGATGCGCAGCTCGTCCGTCTCCACCGGTACCACGTCCTGGCCATCGGCTTCGATCACCGTCATCGGCAATCCGGGGATGCGCACATCGTAGAAGGTCATCGCCGAGGCGTTGACGATCCGCAGCCGCACCCGTTCCCCGGCAGCGAACAGCCCGGTCCAGTTCTGGTCCGCGTTCAGGCCGTTCATCAAATAGGTGTAGGTTGCCCCGGTGACGTCGGCGATGTCGGTCGGATCCATCCGCATGCCCTGCCAGCGCAGCCGGCGCAACAGCACCTCGTTGAGGCCGGAATCGGTGGCCCGCATCTCGTCGTCGAGGTTGATCAGCGTGGGGCGTTGGAAATTGTAATAACCTTCGAAGGTCTCGAGGTGCTCGAGCACCGCGTGCGGGTTCTCGAAGGTCCAGTCCGAGAGCACCACGGTGTGTTCGCGGTCATAGGGTTGCGGCTCGGGTTCGCGCGGTTCGATGATCAGTTGGCCGTAGTGTCCGAGCTGCTCCTGCAGCCCCGTGTGGGCATGATACCAGTAGGTGCCGCTCTGCCGCACACGGTAGCGATAGGTGAAGGTCGAGCCGGCGGGAATGCCGGCGAAGGAGATGCCCGGTACGCCGTCCATGTCGAAGGGCAACAGGATCCCGTGCCAGTGGATCGAGGTCGACATGGCCATCCGGTTGTGCACCCGGATCTCGACCTCTTCGCCCTCGCGCATGTGGATGACCGGTCCGGGCACCGAGCCGTTGATGGTGATCGCGTTGCCGATGCCGCCGGCGATGGCGATCGGTTGGCGTTCGATGACCAGGTCGATGCCGCCGGGCCGGGTGGCATCGAGATGCTCCATCTCGCCGGCGGCGGGCAGTTTGCCGCGTGTGCCCGGGCGCACGGGCGCGCACGCGCCCATCGCCAGCAGCGCGGCGGTGGCGCCGAGGAAGTCACGCCGGGAGAGCTCGTGCGGCGAAGCCGACTGGTCGGATGCGGTGCTGGGTCGGTGCGGTGGTGTCTCCACGGCTCGTCTCCTCCACGCTGCGGTTCCCGCCCGCGCCGCCATCGTTGGCGAAGGGACTCGCTCGCGGGCGGCGGAATCGATCGATGCTACGGCGCGCGGGGCCGGGTTCACCACGGTGTAAGCCCCGGTGTTCGCGTGGATGCGATGGTGGCGCTGGCGCCCGGCGCGTTGCAGGGCCGTGGGGATCCGTTCGTGGCCCGCGCGTTCGCCGATCAGGGCGGG
>JBEPXK010000346.1:0-4744 GCA_041641915.1 Planctomycetota bacterium | reverse complement strand
TGGATCGACATCCCCGAGGAGATCCTCGGCCTGCTCAAGATCTGGCGCCCCACGCCGCTGTACCGCGCCCGCCGCCTGGAGCAGGCGCTCGGCACCCCGGCGAAGATCTACTACAAGAACGAGGGCGTGTCACCGGCCGGCTCGCACAAGCCCAATACCGCCATCCCCCAGGCCTGGTACAACAAGCAGTTCGGCATCGAGCGCCTGACCACCGAGACCGGTGCCGGGCAGTGGGGCAGCGCGCTGAGCTTCGCCTGCAAGATGATCGGCCTGAGCTGCCGTGTGTTCATGGTGCGGATCAGCTTCGACCAGAAGCCCTTCCGTAAAATGATGATGCACACCTGGGGCGGCGAGTGCGTCGCCTCGCCCTCGACCGAGACCGAGACCGGCAAGCGGATCCTGGCCGAGGATCCCGAGACCCCGGGCAGCCTCGGCATCGCCATCTCCGAGGCCATCGAACTCGCGGTCCAGGACGAAAAGACCCGCTACGCGCTCGGCAGCGTGCTCAACCACGTCATGCTGCACCAGTCGATCATCGGCCTCGAGGCCAAGGCGCAGTTCGAGAAGATCGGCGCCTACCCGGACGTGGTCATCGGTTGCGCCGGCGGTGGCTCGAACTTCGCCGGGCTCGCCTTCCCCTTCATGTGCGATCGCATCGCCGGCAAACAGGTGCGGATCATCGGCACCGAGCCGGAGGCCTGTCCCACCCTCACCCGCGCCCCCTACGCCTACGACAGCGGCGACTGCGCGATGATGACCCCGCTGTTGCCGATGCACAGCCTCGGGCACACCTTCGTGCCACCGCCGATCCACGCCGGCGGCCTGCGCTACCACGGTATGGCGCCGCTGGTCAGCCACGCGCTGCGCGAGGGGCTGATGGAGGCCAATGCCCTCGGCCAGTTGGAGTGCTATCAGGCCGCGGTCACCTTCGCCCATACCGAGGGATTCATCCCCGCCCCGGAGACCAGCCACGCCATCGCCCAGTCAATCCGCGAGGCCCTGCGGGCCAAGGAAGAGGGCAAGGAGCGGGTGATCGTGATGAACTGGAGCGGGCACGGCCTGATGGACCTCACCGGCTACCAGGCCTTCTTCGACGGCAAGCTCGACGACTACCCCCTGCCGGAGGAGTTCATGGCCCGTTCGCTCGCGGCCCTCGAGGGCCTGCCCAAGCCTTGAGCCACGCCCGGCCTCAGCGCGTCGCGACGAGGTAGGCCACCGCGCCCTGCACCCCGATCTCCGGTAGCTGGGTGCGGGCGATTGTCGGGATCCGGTGCCCGGGATAGCGCTCCGCCGCGGTCGCGGCGATCGCCGGCGCGAAGAGCAGGTCCCAGTCCTTGGTCTGGCTGCCCATCAGCACCAGGTGGTCGAGCGGGTTGTACAGCGCGTAGACCATGGTGATCGAGGTGGCGATGGCCCGGACCTGCTCTTCGCGGATCGAGCGCTGCGGCTCGGCGGTGGGATCCTCGCGATAGGCGCGGTAGACGTGGTAGGCCTTGATGCTCTCCACGCTGCCCGCAGCGACCAGGATCGGGTGATCGGTGATCGCGGGATGCTCACGGAACCAACGCTGCGCCAACCAGGCCGCGCCGCTGCCGCTGACGTAGGGCTCGAGGTGGTGCTCGGCACCGCAGCCACAGGTCAGGGGCAGCTCGCCGCGATAGATGAAATGCCCCGCCTCCGGCGCGAAGGGCTGGACCTTCCCGTCGATCGCCAGCGCGCAGTTGTAGCCGGTGGAGTAGGTCGCCACCGCGACCGCACCGCCATCGCGGCCCACGCCATAGCGCGCCTCGGCCTGCGCCGCGGCGCGCATGTCGTTGAGCATCCGCACCCGGTGCCCGCGCGCGGCGAGCTCGGCGCCGAAGGTGGTCGGCCCTTCGATCGGCGTGTTGGGCGCGTAGTCGATCACCAGCGCGTCCTCATCGATCGCGCCAGCGGCGGAGATCCCGATCTCGGCGCCCTCGGGGATGTGCGCGAGGATCGCCGCCGTGAGCTTGGCATTGGTGTCGAGCTCGGGGCTGGGCAAGCGGACCAGCTCGCCGAGCTCGCCGCTGACGGGGTCGACCTCCGCGATCCGGGTCTGGGTGCCGCCATAGTCGATGCCGATGCAGATGCTCATGCTGCTCGACGCTATGTCGGTTTGCGGCCCAGTCCACGACCGGCGGGCCCACCCTGACCCGGATACCGTCGATTGTGGAAGCGCCCCACTGGCGGGGGACCACGCGCATCGGCCTGGGGCGGTCGCGCTCAAACTGCGGTGGATCGAGCAGGTCGACCGCCTTTCACGGCCACACGATGCGGCCCGACAGCTGCTCCTCGTATTTAAGCGCTGATCGCGCCGGAACTCAGTCGAACCACAGCGTCACGCGGCGCTTTTCATCGCGGGTCTCCGCCCGGAGACAGACCAGTAGTGCTGTGACTTACAAATAGGTTACAGAAGTCGAGAATCGTGCGGCAGGTGCGAGGCGTCGCGAAGCGGAGCAATAGCAGCGCTATTGTGAGCGGAGCGCAACGAAGCAGATGCCGTGCGAGGCGAAGACTTATGGAGGCTATTTGTGAGTCACAGCACTAGATCGCGATCTCCTCGCTCGGTGGGCTGCGGCGCCCCCAGTAGTCCACCGCCAGCACCCGGTAACGGCCGGGGGCGTCGGCTTCGCGCTCGTGATACCAGCCACAGGCGAGCAGGTCGGGACGGTTGATGCGGGTGAACGCCCCTCCCGCCGCCGGAGCGAACTGGAGTTCGTAGCTGCGCAGACTGCGTTCGCCGGCGCCATCCCAGCGTAGCATCACCCCCTGTCCGGAGGTCAGTCCGGGGTAGAGTTCGGCGCGCAGACGCGTCGGGGCGGCCGGGCCGACCCCCGGATCGGGGGTGAGCAGCAGCAGGCTCACGGCGTGCAACTCGAGTTCGAAGGCCAGCTCCAGCTTGCCGGCCCGCGGATGCACGTCGTACGGTTCGCCGTCGCTGGTGAGCTCGGCCGCGTCGCGCAGCCGGGCGAACAGGCCCATGTCAGGGGTGTCGGGGTAGTTCGCGCTCGCCGGGTCCTTGTGCGGGAAGTCCGGGTAGTTGGCCTCCTCCCACACGCGGAAGGGATTGCTGTGCCGATCATCGATGCGGTAGTGGGTCAGTCGGTAACACGAGCCGTCCAGACCGGCGAGGCTGACCTCCAGCGCGGCGCTGCCGCTGGTCCAGACCTTGTCGCGGCTATGGTAGATCAATACCGCGACCTGTTCGCCGCGGCGGGTGGCGAGGCAGCCGACGTGCTCCGCGTCGGTGACCTGGGCCTTCAGCCGGCGGTCGCCGAGCAGGGCGAGCATGGTCATCACGTTGAGCACGGGCTTCTTGACCAGCTCGAAACGGCCCTCGGCGTATTCCTCCTTGCGCGCAAAACAGCACAGCTGCGAACGTTGCCCCCAGTCACCGATGAAGCCGTTGTCGTTGGACAGGAAGCCGAACGGAACGCCGTGCTCTTCACGCAGCACGCGGATGTGCAGGTCGATCCAACGGCAGACGGTAGCGGCGTAGTAGGGCCAGCCCCGCCAGCTGTGACGCTGCTTCCAACCGATCAGCGGATCGGCCTCGTCGTTGAAGAACGGTACGTCGCCCAGCCGGGGATGGTGTTCGCGGATCCAGGCGATGGTGCGCAGGGTGCGTTCCAGCATCGCCGTGGTGTTCGGGCTCACCGCCTCGTTCGACCACTTCCCGCCCTTCTCGTGCGCGCTGATGAAGTCGATCCGCACGCCGGTCTCGCCGGTGAAGTGGTTGGTGCCGGTATCGCAATGGGCGATCAGCCCGGTGAATAGCGGGTGCAGCGTCTCGCAGATGCCCGGGCCGCCGAAGCGGATCGCGGGGCTGACCGCGCGCAGACCCTCGCTGCAGGCATCATAGTAGATACAGAAGGCCTCGAGGTCCTGGCGCCACCATGGCAGATCCGGCTCGTTCCAGGTCTCGAAGTACCAGCTCTCGACCTCCTGCTGGCCGTAACGCTCACACAGATGGCTGGCGAGCGCAGCGATCAGATCGCGCCAGGCGGTGGCCTGGACCGGGTTCTTGTAATCGTCGAAAAAACCGGCCACGTTGCCCATCAACTCGAAGAACGGACACAACCCGTTATCCACCAGCAGGTCGAGCGCGGTGTCGAGCCGTGAAAAATCGTAACTGACCGCCGGCGTGCCCAGCCCTTGTGCATCGACCAGATCGAGCAGGTAGTGGATGCGCACGTGGCGGATGCCGCCGTGGGGGATCGCGCCGACATGGGCGATGGTCTGGCGCATCGGGGCTTCGAGCAGCAAGGTGGCGGGGGTGAAACCGGTGCCGCGCCAGAAATGGTCGCAGGCGCCGATTTCAGCGCTGCAATCGACGCTCACACTTGAAGACATGGGGGTTCCTCGGCAGTTGGCTGACGGCGTCGCATTGACGGCGCCGGAGGTTCAGAAATCGGAATCGGCATTGCGTCCGGTGTTCAGTCCGCTGCCACGACGGCGCGGTGGCTGGGCCGTGGTGCGTTGGGTCTGGTGCCGACGGGGACGCGCGCGGTAACGCCAGGCCCAATGCACGCCGCCGTGCACCAGCACGTCGGCCTTGACCTGCGCCAGCTGCAACGCGGTGTCGACGGCGGAGCTAAGGTGGGCCTCCGCCCACAACCCAAGGGTTGAGCATAGGGCTCCGGCCCACCTTTCTGCTCTTTCATCAGGGGACTTCGTCCCCCGAACCCCCTGTGCCTCGACAGCTTGTGACAGCGCCTCTTCA
>JBEPXK010000345.1:0-4752 GCA_041641915.1 Planctomycetota bacterium | reverse complement strand
CACCGCGTTCACGGCCGCGTTGGCCCGTCGCCCGGCTCTGGTGTGCGTCAATCACGCCAGCAACGTGACCGGGCAGATCGCCGGGCTGCCGGGTGGGCGCGATGCAATGGATTATTACGAGGCCGACAGCGTCCCTATCGGCACCTCGGACAAGATGAGCGCCTACATGGTTCGCGGGGTCTCGGCCGCCTTCATGGATCTGGCCTATGGCGGGGCCTACGACCGCACCGGGCAGACCGGTCTGCGCACCTTCGCCTGTGAGCAAACCAAGGGGCTCGAATGCGGTGATCCCATCGGCGAGTTCGTGATCACCAAGGCCTGAAGCGTAAAGCCATGCGTGCCGCCAAACCAGCCTTGCGCCAAACCCTCCTGGTGCTGTTGGCGCTCGTTGACGGGTGGATGCTCTGCCTCGCGGTGCAGCAATCGACCGTCGCCGGGCCCTGGATCGCCGTCGGGGTGCTGAGCCTGGCGCTGGCGGCCACGGTGGCCTTGACGCAGCTGTGCCGTCGGCGCAGCGGTCCGTGTCGTCTGGTGCCGGCTTTGCAGCAGGTGGTCAACGGCGACCTGACCGTCACCGTGGCCGACGGCGCGGGCGGGGTGGATGACGCGCTCGCCCAGGCCATCGACGCGGTCCTGACCGGCATGCGCGCGGTCATCGACGAACTGGGATCGATGGCCACGCAGCTGGACAGCGAGGTCGGTACGCTCGATACCTCCACCGCGACCATCCTCACCACCATGCGCACGGTCTGCGACGCGACCCAGACGACCGGTTTCGCCGCCGAGGAGATGTCGCACAGCCTCGACAGCCTCGCCTCGACCACCGAGGAATTGACGACCAACGTCAACACGCTGGCCAGCAGCGGCGAGGAGATGGCCACCACGGTGCAGGACGTGGACCGGACGGTGCACGAGATCGCCACCGAGGCCCAGGAGTTCGGCGATGGCGCCAAGCAGGGTCTGGCCTTGTCACAGGACGTGGAGCGCCAGACCCGCAATGGCACCACGGTGATGGACAGCCTGGCGGTGGTGGTCGGTGAGATCAATCAGGCGACCGAGCTGAGTTCGAACATCGCCAACCAGACCAACCTGCTGGCGCTCAACGCGACGATCGAAGCGGCATCGGCAGGCGAGGCCGGCCGGGGTTTCGCCGTGGTGGCCAACGAGATCAAGGAGCTGGCCCAGCAATCGGCCCAGGCGGCCAAGGATATCGCGGCGCGGGTGGCCCAGGTCCAGCAGGCGACCACCGAGGCGGTCGCGGTGATCACCACCATCGCTGGTCAGGCCACCAGCCTACGCGAGCTCACCGGGTCGATCAGCGCCTCGGCCGGCCATCAGCAGGAGCGTTGTACGTCGCTCGCTGCGGCGGTGACCCAGGTGAACCAGACCATCCAGGACATCGCGCGCATCCTCGCCGAGTCGGCCCAGGGGACCCAGGATCTGTCCGCCTCGATCCATCAGGTGTCGCAGGCCAACCGCGAAGTGGTGCTGAAGAGCATGCAGGATCTGCGCAGTTCGACCGACCAGGGCCAGGCCGACGTCCAACGCGCCAGCGCCTGCGTGGCGTCGCTCAAGCAGGTGAGCGAGTGCCTGGGCGCGATGCTCTCGGCCTTCCGGGTCCAGGACTGAAGGACCCGCGAGCCCGGGATGCGGGTGCTACGAGGCTGTGCGCGCTTGTTCGCGGGGGCCTGCGGGTAGGCTCGCTCGAATGCGATCGGTGCGCCCTGGACCGCGATGTGCACGTCTCTTGTCATTGGTGGCCTGCGCGGTGGTGTGGACGCTGGTCGCCACCGCGCCCGGCGTGGAACAGCGGCCGCGAGTGCTGGTGCTGCAATCCTACCATCCGACCATGGCCTGGGCTGACGCGGTCCAGCGCGGGATCGAGGATGAACTCGGCGCGATGGCGGTGCAGCCGGCCGAGCTGCTGGTCGAGTACCTGGACACCAAGCGCCATCCCGACCCGGGGCATCGCACCCGGCTGCTGCGTATGCTGCGCGGCAAATACGCCCGCGAGCGCATCGACTGCTGTCTGAGCGTCGACGACAACGCCTTCGAGCTCGCGCTCCAGCTTCGCCGTGACCTGTTGCGCGATGTGCCGGTGGTGTTCTGCGGCGTCAACCACTACGACCCAGATCGTTTCGCGCAAATCCCCGCCTTGACCGGGGTGGTCGAGGCCTGGGACGTCAGCGGCACGCTGAGCCTGATGCAGCGGCTGCATCCGGAACTGGCCGAGGTGGTGATCGTCAACGACGACACCACCACCGGTCGCGCCAACCGCCGCACGATCGCCCCGGTGGTCGCGGGGCACGATGAGCGGCTGCGCATCCGGTGGATCGGCCATCGCGGCGACGACAACCTGGAGCGGGTGCAACAGGAACTCGCTGCGCTGGGTCCCCACAGCGCCGTGTTGCTGATGAGTTTCAACCGCGACGGCGCCGGACGCTACCTCGGCTACCGCGAGGCGGCGCGCACCCTCAGCGCGGCGAGCGCGCGTCCAGTCTACGGCGTGTGGGGATTCTACCTCGGCCACGGCATCGTCGGTGGCGTGCTGACCGATGGCGAGGATCAGGGCCGGGTGGCCGGCCGTCTGGCCCGACGCGTGCTCGCTGGTGACGACGCCGCGGCGGTGCCGGTGATCGCGGTGAGTCCGACCCGCTTCGCCTTCGACCATCGCCAGTTGACACGTTTCGGTATCGACCCGGCCCTGCTGCCACCCGGTTCACGGGTGATCGAGGCCCCGGTACCGGGCCCGTGGCAACGCTTCTGGCGCTGGTTGGTCTTCGGCCTGGCGCTGGCCGTGGTCCAGTTCGCGATCATCGTCGGGCTGCTGCGTGCCCGGCGGACCCGGCGCGGGGCCGAAGCCCGGGTGCGCGAAGCCAACGCCGAGCTCAGTCGCAGTCTCGAGTTCAACCGCACCCTGCTGGCGGCGATCCCCACGCCGGTGTTCTTCAAAGACGCCGACGGGTGCTACCTCGGCTGCAACCCGGCCTTCACCGCAGTTATGGGGTTCACGAGTGGCGAATTGGCTGGCAAGAGCGTTCACGACCTGTGGCCGGATCAGGAGGCCCGGATCTACGAGCAGGCCGATTGCGCGCTGATACACGATCCGCGACGCCAACGCTACGAGAGTACCGTGACCGACCGTTCCGGGCGCAGTCACGAGGTGGTGTTCACCAAGGACGTGTTCCGCGACGCCAACGGCACGATCGCCGGCGTCGTCGGCGCCTTCCTCGACATCAGCGAGCGCAAGCGCATGGAACGTGCAGTGGCCGGCAGCGAACGCCGGCTGAGCGCGATCCTCGACAGCCTCGGCGACGCTGTCATCGCCACCGACGCCGACGGGCGCATCGAGCGGATGAATCCGATCGCGGAGCGTCTGACCGGGTGGTCCGAAACCGAGGCCCGTGGTATGGCGCTCGAAGCGGTGCTCCACCTCGAAGAGGGCGATCCGCCCCAGCGGCGGCAGGAGCTGATCCGGCGGATCATCGCCGGCGAGCAGGACGCCACGGCAAGCCTGGACACGGTCTTGGTATCCCGCGGTGGCAAGGAGACCCCGGTGGCCGACACCGGTGCGCCGATCCGCGATCAGAACGGCACGGTCACCGGGGTGGTGGTGGTCTGCCGCGACGTGAGCGAGGAGCGGCGTCTGGCTGAGCGCCTGCGTCGCAGCGAACGGCTCGACGCCATCGGCCTGCTCGCCGGCGGCATCGCGCACGATTTCAACAACATGCTCGGCGGGATCCTCGGCGCCGCTGACCTGCTGGAGCACACCCTCGCACCGGAGTCGCCGGCCTGCGCGCACGTCGGGATGATCACCGAGGCCGCGCGGCGGGCGGGGGAGCTGACCCGCAAGCTGCTGGCCTACAGTCGCAAGGGGCCCACGCGCAGTACGGTGGTCGACGCCAACACCGCGGTCAGCGACGCGGTGGCGATCCTCGAACGCAGCATCGACCGCCGCATCGCGATCAGGACCGATCTCCCGACCGGGAACCTGGCGGTGCGCGGCGACCGGGCCCAACTCCAGAGCGTGTTCCTCAACCTCGGTCTCAACGCCCGCGACGCCATGCCCGACGGCGGGGCGGTCGTTTTCGCCACCCGCCTGCGCACCTGGGCCGGTGGGGCATGCGGCTTCTGCGGACAGCACCTGCCCCCCGGACCCTACATCGAGATCAGCGTACGCGACGAGGGGCAGGGCATGGCGCCGGAGGTGTTGGCGCATGCCTGCGAGCCCTTCTTCACCACCAAGCAGCCGGGCAAGGGCACCGGGCTGGGGCTCTCCGCGGTCCAGGGTATCGTTTGCGAACACGGCGGTGAGTTGCGCATCGACAGCGCGCCGGGTGCCGGGACCACGATCCGTATACTCCTGCCGCAGCACGAGGCGGCTGCCGCCGCCGAGGAGCAGCGCCCGCCTACTGGCGGGCTCGACCTGCAGGGCAAGCACGCCCTGGTGATCGACGACGAACCGGTGGTCCGGCGGATGACCCGGGCGATGCTCGAACACCAGGGCTGCCGTTGCAGCGAGGCCGAGAACGGCGCCGTGGGCGTGGAGCTGTTCGCCGCGGAACACGGACAGATCGACCTGGTGCTGCTCGACCTGGTCATGCCGGTCAAGGACGGCGCCGCGACCCTGCCGGAGTTGTTGGCGATCGATCCCGCGGCCCGCATCCTGCTCGTATCCGGCTATCCCCGCGGCGAGAATGTAGAGGCCCTGTTGGCTGCCGGAGCCGGCGGGTTCCTGCAGAAACCCTTCGA
>JBEPXK010000344.1:0-4775 GCA_041641915.1 Planctomycetota bacterium | reverse complement strand
CCGGCCGTATCGACGGCTGGACGATGAGCGACGACTGGGGTACCCAGGAGGCCGCGTTCATCAGCCTGGATCTGTGGATGGACTTCTTCCTGCCGCGCTACGCGCGCATCTTCGATGCCATGCACGCCGACGGCGCCGATGTCATCGTGCACTCGTGCGGCCGCATCAACGAGATCATCGAGGGCTACATCGCCGCCGGTGTCGACGCGGTCAACCTGCAACAACCGCGTGCGCTGGGCATTGAGGCGATCGGCCGTCGCTACCACGGCCGCATCGCCTTCGTCAGCCTCAGCGATATTCAGCGCAGCCTGCCGTCGGGCTGCAGCTGCGAGATCGAACGCGACGCCGCAGATCTGCTGCGCTGGTGGGCCGACACCAGCGGCGGTTTCGTGCTCGGCGACTACGGCGACGACGCGGCGATCGGGGTCGCCGATCCGGACGCCAAGCGCACCATGTACGCGGCCTTCAGCCGCGGGTCGCAGGCGCTCTACGGCGCGCCGCTGCCGGGGTTGCCGGATCCCGCGGCCAAGGCGTGAGAGCCTCGCGTGTTCGGGGTGGCCGCCGGGCCACCGTCCGTGTCGTGGCCTCGCGTAAGGCTGATCGCAGGCGGGATCTGCGCTGGACGCTCCTCACTGCTCGCTGGTCGCGTTGCCCAGCAGTTCCCCTTCCATCGACCATTCAGGTGTGCTTCAGAGAGCGGTGCGCCCCCTCGCGCGCTCACGCGCACCCCAGCGGCGCTTGCTCCTCGCTTCGCTGCGGGGCTGCGCTTGCGCTACGTCGGCCCGGTGGCCCCACCGGGGCCACCTATCGCTGCGCGATGCCGACTCCGCCCCCCACGGCCTCGGTCGCCCTTCGCCAGCTTCGCTGGCGTTTCCGCCGTCCCTCCGGGCCCGGCTTCCTCGCTGTCGCTCGCCGCGCTCCACCGGCCGCCGGCCCCACCGGGGCCGGCTATCGTTGCGCGATGCCGGCTCCGCCCTTCGGCCCATTTTCGGCGGAAAACAGGGCTCTGTCGGCCGATGGGGGCCGGTCGCTGAGTCGCCTCATCGCCCGACTCGCTGGCGGGGCATATTCTCGCTGCTCGCTGCTCGCTATTCGCTGCTCGCCATTCGCTACTCGCTGCTCGCGTTGCCCACACGCTACCTCGAAGACCCGGTTGGTTCAGCACCACAGCACCGGTACGCCGGCAGCCAGGGCGCAGCTGCTCTGGCGCAGCCAGCGCGACCAGACCAGCGGGCAGTCGCGCAGGCCCGGCTGCCACAGCGCGAACAGAGCCACGCTCAGGCCCAGAGCGATCGGGACGCCCGCCAGGCACCACGGCCGCAGGAGCGCCGGGTCGCCCCAGACCAGCAACGGCAGCGGCAGCAGCACCACCAGCGACATCGCCAGCGCCTGCGCCACCACCCCCGGCAGGGATCGCTGCGGGTCGTCGTAGGCGAAGCGGGCCACGCCGATGATCGCGAGCTGAGCCGCCCAGCTGGCATGGTAGGCGAGCAGCAGTTCCGCTGCCGGAACACGCCAGGCGAGAAAGGCCCAGACCAGGCCCGGCAGCGCGACCGCGGCCACCGCGTCGAGCTCGTGCACGCGTTCGCTGTTCGCTGCGGTCGGCGGCGAGAGCCGCGGGTAGAGCAGATAGACCACCAACGGCGCGAACAGCCACCGCCAGTCGTTGAGACCGAAGGCGGCATAGGTCGCCAACACGCCGCCGAAGCCGGCCGCGTCGTGCAGGGTGCTGCGCTTGCGCAGCAGCCAGGCCACGGCGGTCAGCGCCAGCATCGTCAGCAGCCGACAGGTCAACGCCGTCACCCCCAGCGGCAGGAAGCGCTCCAGCAACACCGCGACGAGCACCGGCAGGAACAGGTTGTCCAGCCCGCGCCAGGCAACGGCCTCGGCGAGCATGATCAGCCAACCGATGGTCACGCCGATGAGCAGGCTCTCCCACCGCCCGGTGGTGGTGAGTAATTCCAGCGGCAGCACAACCACCACGGTGCCGACCACGAACAGGGCCAGGCTGCCCTCCCAGCTCTTCATCCCGCCCTGGGCCTGATACCGCCACCGGCCCCAACGCTGGCCCACCAGCGCGGCGGCGGCATCGGCGAAGGTCAGGGCCAGCACCGGCACGAGATAACGCACCAGCGAGCCGTCGGCGAGATACCACACCCCAGCCACGGCGATCGGAAAGGCGAGTTCGCCCCAACTCTGCCGGTCGACCCCGTGCAGCGCCGAACCCAGGCCGCGGCGCAGACCGGTGACCAGGCGCAGGGCCGCGAGCACCGCCACCGCGATCGCGCCGAGCACCAGCACCGGCCACGCCTGCGCGAACAACCATGGGAAGGTACAGCAGATCAGACCCATGCCGAGGTGCACGCTCTTGCGCGCGGCCTCGTCGCCGAGCCGGCCACCCCGCCAGGCCCAGGAGGCGACGGCCAACAGCAGGCCGAGCACGCACAGCACCGCACCGATGCCATGAAGCGGATTCACCCGCTGCGCTCCTCGATCACCAGCCGGCTGTAGAACCAGGCCTGGTCGCGCCGCAGCAGCGCGTCGGCCTCGTCCCGACACGCACGCAGGCGCTCGCTCAACGCGGGCCCGGCCTGCCGCGGCACGAGCATGTTCCAGTACAGCAGGCGACCGCCCGGGCGCAGGCGATCGGCCAGCGCGCCGAGCAGCTGCTGCGCGCCGGCGTCGGACATGTACTCGAAGATGTCCGAGCAATTGGCCCGGTCGATGCCGTCGATGGCATCGAGCACCGTCTCGATCCCGGCCTGCCGTAATTCCAGGCGATCGAGCCGATCGCGGATGGTGGCGAAATGCTCTTCGCGCAGCGCCAGGGGCAGCCGCGCGCCGTGACGCCCACGCAGGATCCAGTGCAGGTAGGGATTGGCCGCCGGGTCGAGTTCGCGCAGCGCGTGCCGGGTGCGGCCGAGGATGCGCTCGCCGACCGAGCCCTCGACATAGCGGAAGAACGCCGGGTCGCGCCCGGCGCGGCCCATCACCCGGCGCGAGAAGAACAGCCGGAACAGGCCCTGCCACACGGCGTTGTCCCAGACCCGGTCGTAGAAGCGTCGGCGCCGGGCTGGCGGACGCGGTTGCAGCAGCCGGCGCACGGTGCTGCGGCGATGCACCCAGGGCAGCACCAGGCGCCGGAACAGCCGGAAGTAGTTCTCGAATTTACCGCAGCCGCCGATGCCGGTGGCGATCGCCTTCCCGCGCTCATCCCAGAAGCGACGCGCGGCGGGTGGCAGCGCCGAACGGCACCGGCGGTAGTGGGCCAGGCGCTGCCTGGCCGATGCGCGACGCGAGCCGATCAGCTCGAGCATCTGGTGATGCGCGAGGCAGCGGTACGCGGCGATGCGCAGCGCGACACAATGCAGTTGGCTCTCGCTCAGATCGACCGCGATCACCCGCGCCGGGTCGGCGGTCAGCAGCGCGAGGCTGTTGTCGCCGGCCGAGGCGATCGACAGGCAGACATCACCCGGTCGCACCGCGAGCCCGGCCAGCAGCACGTCGGCGTCCTCCCAGCACTGGGCGTAACGGATGCGCGAGAAATCGGCGCGTGCAGCGATTTCGCTCATGGTGCCCGCTCCACCCGGCTCACCCGCCCGCTGGCGCCGTCGAGCTCGACCAGATCGCCGGTCTGCAGCCAGCCGGTCGCACCCGGCACCGCCACAGCGCAGGGCAGGCCGAGTTCGCGCGCGACGATCGCGCTGTGCGAGAGCAGACTGCCGCGCTCGACCACCAGCCCGGCCGCGGCCGGAAACAACATGATCCACCCCGGATCGGTGCGTTCGGCGACCAGGATGCTGTCCGCCGGCAGCTCGACGCCGCGCGGATCGCGCACCACCACCGCGCGGCCGGACACCCGCCCCGGGCAACAGCCCAGCCCCACGCGCTCCTCGCCGCTCGGCGCGGCGGTCGTCGTCTCGCTCGCGAAACTGTTGCCGACGAAGACCCAGCCGTGGGTGGTAAAGCGATCGGCCGGCGCCGGCTGCTCCTGCGCGCGCTGCGCCGCGGTCCGGCGCGCCGCGGCCAGAGCCCGTAGGTCGGGGCAGCTCACCCCACCGGTGACGAAGCGCAGCACCTCGTCGAGCTCGAGCCAGAACACGTCGCGCGGGTCGTCGAGTACGCCGGCCGCGGCGTAGCGGCGGCCGAGTTCGAGCAGGATGGTGCGCACCCGGCCGAACAGGCGCGTGCGCTCGAAGCGCAGGTTCTCGCGGTCGCGCACCCGCGCGCGGGCGTTGCGCAGGACCCAGGCGAACAGCGGTCGTCGCAGCACGCGCCAGCGCAGGGCGCGGCGTACGCGCTGCGCGGCCCGCTGTCGCGCCTCGGCGGCGTGGTCGACCACCGGCGCGGCGGCTCGCGCAGCGAGATGGCCGATCGCGCGATACAGGCTCATCGGATCGTCGCGCAGGGTCTGGCTCTCGAGCTTCAATTCCTCCATGCAGCGATCGGCGAAACGATCCAGATAGCTCGCGATCGCCGCCGCGAGCGCGGGCTGCTCCGGCAACCGCGCCGCGATGACCCGCCGCTCGCCGTTGCGCAGCAATGCCGCGAACTCCGCATCCTCGCGCACCAGCTCGGCCATCGCGCGCATCCGGCGCGCCGGCTCGGCGCTGATCACCGTCCCGTCGCCGCCGACGAGGTCGTTCTGCAGGCTGCCATCCGTATCATCACACCATCTGCCGCACAGGCCCTTGAGCACGCCGTAGAAGATCATCGCCAGGAAATCATTCACCAGCGGCGCATCCCAGCGCAACAGCAACCGGTCCTCGAGCTCG
>JBEPXK010000343.1:0-4775 GCA_041641915.1 Planctomycetota bacterium | reverse complement strand
GCCCTCCGGCCCATTTTTGCAGAAAACCACCCCTCGGTCGGCCGGTCGCCCCGCCAAGCCTGGCTGGGCTCCACTCGCTGGCGGTGCCGAGGTTTGGAGCTTCGAGGGCCCCGTCAACGTTGAGCGCTCAGGCTCAGTCGCGCAGGCGCTGCGCGACCCAGGCCAGGTTCTCGGCCAAACGGTCGATCGTCGCCAGACCCTCGGCGTCCTCGGTCACGTCGCCCGGGTCCTTGCCGAAGGCGATGTTCCAGTAACGCGATCCGGGCACGACCATGTCGTTGATCGTGAACCAGTAGAGCAGCTGGGCGAAGGTGAAGTTCTGCCCCGCGCGCCGGGCCACGGCGATCGGCGCGCCGATCTTGCGGCTGAAGGGGGTGCCGTTGCCGCGGGCGACGTAGCCGGCGCGGTCGAGCAGGGCCATCATCTCAGGCGTGGCGGAGCCGAAGTAGACCGGCGAGCCGACCACGATCACGTCGGCCTCCTCCATCGCGCGGTAGAGGGGGAGGAAGTCGTCGTCGTCGATCACGCAGCGATCCTCGTCGTGCTTGCGGCACCAGCCGCAGCCGGTGCAGCCGGCGATGCGCTTGCCGGCGAGCGACTCGAAGCGGGTGCTGAAGCCGGCGGCCTCCAGTCCGGCGAGGCAGCGCTGACAGAGCTGGTCCGTGTTGCCGTTGCGGCGGGGGCTGCCGCTGATGGCGATGGCCTGCATGGGGGTCTCCTGGGGGGACATGGGTGGGCTGGCCCGGCTCATTCCTCGGTCGCGGCGCCGAGGACGTCCATCTCGCAGCGCTCGAAGGCTTCGATCACCGCTTCGCGGGCGTCCTGTTCGTTGCAGATGCCGTCGAAGATGGCCTCGCGGGCGTAGACCACCTCGAGGTAGAGGTTGAGCAGGGAGAGATTGTCATCCGGGTCATACTCGATCATCCGCCCGAGGCGCAGGTGCAGGCCCTCGAGGTCGGTCTGACCGGATTTGAAGCGGAACTGGAGGCTGTTGAGCAGCGAGTAGTAGTTCATCGGCACATAGGGGCCCAGCTCGGCGCCGAGCACGGCCAGCACGCCGTGCCGGTCGCGCGCTTGCAGCACGCCGAGCATCCATTGCGGCGGATCCGGTGTCACCTTGACCCGATTGTTGACCCAGTGCTGCAGCTCCCGGACGTGGATCAGTCGGAAGAGCAGGTGATAGTAACGGTCACGTATCTGGGCGTAGACATCCATATGCACGCCGCCGGCGCTCTCCGGCGGGAGCGCATCTTGGCCCCGTCGCGGGGGACAAGCAAGGGGCGGGGTGGCCACGGCTCACGCAGCGGCCGGCGGGTCGGGCTCGCGCAGCTGCGGCGGTCGGGCGCGAGCGACCACCAGCAGGACCAGCAGGGGGATCACGGATGAGGCGATCAGCCCCGTCTGCCAGTCGGCGAAGCGGGCGACGGTGGCGAGCAGGGTCGGGCCGAGCGCGGAACCGAGCACCATCGCCGTCATGATCGCGCCGCCGATCGCCCCGAGGTGTTTGCGTCCGAACAGGGCCGGCGGGGCGACCGTGGAGACCGGGCCGAAGAAGCCGCCGGCAGCACCGAGGATGACCACCGTCAGCCAGTAGCCGATCGGGGCGCCGTAGAAGGCCATGGCGGCGAAGCCGCCGGCCTGGAACAGCGCCATGAGCACCAGGATCCGGCGGATGGGGAATCGATCGCAGGCGATGCCGGCGAGGAAGCTACTGATCGTACCGATCACCGCCATCGGCAGGAACACGCCCACCGCTGCGGTGCTGTCGAGCCCGGCCTCCGCGCCGATGGCTTCGATGTGGAAGGCGATGCCGGTGAATACGGTGGCATGGCTACCCAGCAACAGCGCCACCGCCCAGAAGGCGGCGGTGCGCAGGGCCTCGGCGCGGGAGCGCTCGACCACCGCTGCTCGCGGCGGACGCTTGGCGTCCGCGCGTGCGGGGCCGCCATCGACCTCGAGCCCGCACTCCTCGGGATTGTCGCGGAAGAACAGCCACGCGAGCAGGGCCATCCCCCCACCCACGCCGAGGGCGAGAACGATCCAGGCCCAGCGCCAGCCGACCCCATCGCGCAGCAGCTTGAGCGTCAGCGGCGCGCTGGAGAAGGCGAAGCCGATGATCACCCCGCTGATCGCCGCTGCCCGGCCGCGGTGGCGATCGAACCAGCGCCCGAGCATGGTCCGCGCGGAAAGGGTCAGCATGCCCTGGCCAGAGAACCGTAACGCAGCGAACAGGGCCGTGGTCAATACCAGACCGGTGGCGACCGGTCCGGCGATCGAGGCCGCGAGCAGGGCCTCGATGTTGGCGAACAGCAGCAGGGTCGCGGCCATGCCGAGGGCGGCGCAGACCGCCGTGCGGCGGCAGCCCCAACGATCGATCAGCTTGCCACCGAAGGGCAGCAGCAGGCTGCTCAGCCCGGTGCCGACGCCGTAGGTGATGCTCAACTGCAAGGCGCTCAGCCCCGTGGCCCCCGCCAGCGGCGCGTTGAACACGCTCACGCCCATGGTCTGCCCGGGGATGCTCGCCGCGGTGCCGATGATCATCATCACCAGCACCCAGTAGCCGTAGGGGAAGGGCCAACGGCGGGGAGAGAAAGGGAACTCGGGATCGAACAGCCGCTGCGACACGCGCGACATGCCATCGCCCAGCGTCGTCGGTGCAAGCTGCGGCTCAACCGGTCGCGACGACGACCTCCAGGGCTTCGCTCGCCGGCCCGGTGCGGCCGGACGCAGCGACCGCCTCGACGCGGTAGCTGCAGCGCTGACCGGGCGTGACGTCGAGGTCGACGAAGCAGGCCACGTTGAGGCTGGGCCGGTCGACGATGCAGACCGACTCACCGTCGTCGATGGCCCGGTGGAGACGGTAATGCAGGAAGTCGGTCTCCTCGGCCGGGGTCCAGGCGAGGAAGACCTGCGGCGCGCCGGCGCAGTTGGTCTCCACCGCGTGTTCGCGCCAGCCCGGCGCCGCCGGGCTGGCGCTCTGGGCACCTACCAGCTGCACCAGCGAGACGGCGTGCATCGGCAGCGTGACCGCGACGGTGGACTGGGCGTCGAGCGTGAGTTCGCGCACCGGCTCGAGCAGCGCGATCTCCGCGGCTTCGCGCAGCGCCGCGAGCTGCGCGCGATCGGGGCGGTCCGGTCGGCCCTGCGCGCACCAGGTGGTGTAGGGCGAGGAGTGCTCGGCGTCGATGCGGTGATGGATCAGCCGGTAGGTCCCGGGCGGGACCAGCTCACCGAGGGCGAGCTCGAGGGTGCGCGGCGGCAGGTCCTCGTTCATGCCGTCTTCGAAATGCCAGCACAGCACCGCAGCTGCCGCTTCGTCGCGGGTGGCCAGGGCGCCGAACTTGACACCGTGCCCGGCGTCGTCGCAGCGGCAGGGTACGCGTGCTCCGCGCAGGCGCGCGAGCAGCGGATAGGCGTTGAACGCGGCCTTGGGCAGCAGGTCGGTGGTGCCGTAGTCGCCGAGCGGCGTCAGCTGGGCACGGTTGCCGGAGAACAGGTGGCGCTCCCACTGCTGGTGGCAGTTGTCGCTGTCGACCACGCTCAGGTTGAGCCCGAGCTGGTCGATCACCCGTGTGCAGTAGGTGGCGATCATTTTGCAGACGAAGCCCGGGAAGTAATGGGTGCTGCGGAAGGCCAGGAAACTACGGTGTTTCCAGCCGCAGTTGCCGGCCCAGATGATGTCCGACTCATCGTTGAAGAATTCGATGTCGCGGAATTGAGGGTATTCCGCGAGGATGCCGGCATAACGCTCGAGGCAGGCGAACATGACCTCGGTGTTGGGGCAGGCGTCGGTGGGGAAGCCCGCCTTGGCGTGGACGCTGAGGAAGTCGACCCGCGTGCCGCTGGTGCCGGTGGCGTAATTGACGCCGTGGGCGCAGTGGGCGAGGAAGCCTGCGAAAATCGTGAAACCGGCCTCGCCCTGCATCGTCGCCGGCCCGCCGACGCGATAGCGCGGATCCACGCTGTGCACCGCGTGTTCCATGTGATCGTAGAGCGCGAAGAACCGCTGCGGATCGTCCTTGAATGCGCGCACACCGTCAGGCTCGTTCCAGACCTCCCAATACCACTGTGCGACCTCGTCGGCGCCGTAGCGTTCGGTGACGTGCTCGACGAGCATGCGGACGCATCGCCCCCAGAGCCGGTAGTCGCGCGGCACATACTGCATGCGGTTGTCCCTGCGCCAGGCCGCGTCTCCGGCCATGATGCACGAGGGCACGTGGTGGGTCTCCACGATCGGCCGCATACCATGCGCGCGCATCTGATCGTAGACCCGGTCGACCTGGGTCCAGTCGGCCACCAGTTCACCATCGACCAGCGAGAAGACGCGGTCGAAGCCGTCGTGTTCGTCGGCTGGATTACCGTAGTCGTTGCCGTCGAGGAAATGCCGGTCGCCCTCGCCGTGCATGGTCAGGATGTTGTGCAGGCGCATGTAACGACAGCCGTTGGCGTACCCACCGAGCCAGGTGTACATCCGTCGCGTGGCCGGGGTGTAGGTGTAGTCGCTATTGGCGTAGCCGAAGGCCATGTAGAACGGCGCGAGTGGCTTGGCCGCTGCGGAATCGAAACCGATGCGATGCGTCATGCTGAGGAACTCCCTGGGTGTCCGGCGCGCGGTCGTGCAGCGTCGAGGATGGAACGCTAGGCCTGGCGCGGCGAGCGTGCCATGCCGAAATGGGGTGCAGACATGATCGAATCGCATGGCGGAGGTGCCAGGGCCTACCCCTCTCTCGCCTTTTACTCAGGGGCTTCGCCCCTACGGCCCGGGCTTCGCCCGG
>JBEPXK010000342.1:0-4798 GCA_041641915.1 Planctomycetota bacterium | reverse complement strand
GTGATGATCGCGGCCCAGACATCGACACTGGTGCCGAAATCGGGGTAGAGGTAGCGCCCCCCGATGATCTCGAGCGCCATCATGCAGAAACCGGCGATGACGGAGGTGGCGAAGATGGCATAGATCCACATGGTGCGAGCCCCGGATGTTGCGTGGAAGCCGGCAGGGTACGCCTGCTCGAGCCGGTGCAAACCGAGATGCGCCCGCGCGCCGGAGCGGCGTGGGATCAGCGGATGGATGCCGAGACCAGTGGGGGCGGCGTCGTGCCGCGATCAGCCGCGGTTGGGCTTGATCGAGATGTCGAGGATGAACTCCCCGAACTTGCAGGCGAAGGGGATCACGATCACGTTCGAGTCCTCGCCCTGATTGGTGATGTAATTATGACCGATCACCACCTTGGGCAGGCTGAAGTTGTATTCGTGGCCGCGTTCGCTGAGCTTGGCCTTGGCCGTGCCGACGATGATGTTGGTCAGTTCCTTGACCCCGTCGATCACGCTGGCGTCGACCTTGGTGAAGCTCTCGCCGACGAAGGCGTTGACGCCGCCGAGCGCGGTCTTCTCGGGCAGGGTGAGCACCACCACGCCGCTGACATCACCGGTGATGCCCATCACCCCGCTGACGCCCCAGACCGAGCTGCCGACCTTCTTGATGTAGGGCTTACGCGTCTGCAGCTGCAGACTGCACATCTGCTCGAAGGTGCTCACCGTCGCCGCGGCGAAGCACTGGATGATGTCGACATTGACGGCTTTGCTGACTCCGGCGCTCACGGCACCCATTATTGCGCGGCGCTGATCGGTGTCCATAGCTTGCTTGGTGTTTCGCTCCGGTCGTACGCGCCCTGTGGCGAGCGGCGCCCGATACCAACTCGGACTTGCGGCGTAGCTGGCCTGCCGACATAATCGTCCATCGCGTGCGTGTCGCGCGAGTCGATGCGAAGCGAGGGAAAGCTATCATGGGCAAGACGGTGCTCATCGCTGACGATTCCGCCATGATGCGCAAGATCGTGCAGAAGAACCTCAAGGAGATGGGCGCCGATTTCACTGCGGTCGAAGCCAACGATGGCAACGAAGCGCTCGAGCGCTTCCGGGCTGGCGGGGTGGAGATCGTGCTCACCGACTGGAACATGCCCAACATGACCGGCATCGATCTGGTCCGCGCCCTGCGTGAGATGGACCCCGAGAAGAAGGTCCCGATCATCATGGTGACCTCGGAGGCGACGGCCGACAAGGTGAAGGAGGCGGTGATGGCCGGCGTGAACAACTACCTGACCAAGCCCTTCACCCCCGAGAACTTCAAAGCCAAGCTCGGTCCGTTGTTCGGCGTCTGACCGCATGGCCCGCGGTGCGGGCATCGGCCTTGTCAAGCCCCGATCGCAGGCGTATCATCGACGGATTGCCTCCGGACGGATCCGGAGCGGAGTCGATCATGTCGGACATGCGCCTCGAGATCGACGCGGACCGGCTGGAAGCCGTGCTCCGGGTGCCCGCCGGGTGCGCGCCCGCGCTCGACGCGGTGCGCGCGCTGGTCGTGGAGGCGGGGATCCGTTTCGGACTGCTCAAGGAGGCGCTGACCCGCCTGCGCCAGGCCGACGAGGATCAGACGGTGGTCATCGCCCGCGGTCAGCCGCCGGAGCCCGAGCGCCAGCGGCGGTTCGAGCTCGACGCCGCGCGCAAGGGCGGTGATGTCGCGGTCTCGTCGGGCCAGATCGTCGGGCGCATCCGGCCGCCGAGCCCGGCGCGGCCGGGGATGGGCGTCGACGGCGAACCGGTACCTCCGCCGCCGGCCGATCCCAGCGCGCCGGAACCGATGATCGGTCCGGGGCTGCACCTCCAGGGCGACCTGGTGGTCTGCGATCGTGAGGGCTGGCTGGTGCAGGAGGCCGACGGGTTGCTCTACGTCGGCCTGACCCACTGTCCGTGTACCCGGGTCGCGGAACCGCAGCTGATCGTTTCCGCTGACGAGCTGACCTGTGAATTGACCCTGGCCCCGGGCGAGTTCGTGTTGCCACAGGATCTCAAGCGCGCGGTGGGCGAGGCGGGGATCACCTTCGGGCTGCTGGGTGAACGACTGGGCCAGGCGAGCCAGCCGAGCCGCGAGGCGCGAACCCTGGTGCTCGCGCGCGGGGTGCCGGCCGAACGCGGCGAGGATGCCTGGATCGAACCGTTGATCGACGACCAGCTGCATTTCACCGTCCACGAGGACGGTAGCATGGACTTCCGCGACGCGCACAAGGTCAAGGAGGTGACGGTCGGTCGTCCGTTGGCGCGTTGCCATCACAACGGCGCCGGCCAGGACGGCATGACCATCCGTGGCGAACCGATCCCGGCTGAGGCCGGCAGCACTATCGACTATGCCGCTTTTGTCGGCGAGGGCGTGGCTTTCTCGAAAGAGGACCCGAAGGTGATGGAGGCCCTGCGCGATGGCGTGTTCGTGCGCGAGCTGCGCGGGGTGATCAAGGTCCTCGACGTGGTGGTGATCGACGGCGATGTGGACATGTCGACCGGCAACGTCGATTCACGCTTCCCCGTGGTCATCACCGGCGACGTGAAGGCTGGTTTCCAGGTCAAGAGCAGCTCGGATATCACCGTGCGTGGGGTGATCGAGGATGCCCGCGTCAGCGCCCAGGGTAGCCTGACGGTGACCCGGGGCATTCTGCCCGGCAAGCAACGCGTCAAGGCCCACGCCGATATCGTTGCGCTGTACATCAGCGGGCGCACCGTCAAGGCGCGCAGCCTGTTCGTCGGTCAGGAGATCCGCCACGGCCACATCGAATGCACCGGCATGCTCCAGGCCCGGGGCATCATCGGCGGTGAGGTGCAGGTGGCCGACCATATCGCTGCCGCCTCGCTGGGCACCGATAACGAGGAGCCGACCGAGGTCCGCGTCGGCTATGATCCCTACCAGCGGCGGTTGCTGGCCGAGGCGATCGAACGGCGCAAGACGCTTGACACCGAGATGGAGGTGCTGACCAAAGAGCACCAGGATCTCCAGGCCAGCTTCAAGGAGGTGACCAACCGCCTGCGTATGCTCCAGGCCGCCCGCACCCGGCAACCGGAGGTGGTCCAGCGCTACAAAGACAAGGCGCACGAGCTGCTGGAGGCCAGCCGGGCCGCCGCGGCGAAGGTCAAGGAGTTCAAACGCGAGTACGAGGCGGTGCAGACCCAGGCCGACGAGCTCAACGAGGCCGCGATCACGCTGCAGCGCAAGGCCTGGATCGAGGTCGGCGGGATCGCACATCCGCGCGTCCATCTCGTCTTCGGCGACGACGTTGGGCTGATGGTGCGTCAGCCTGCGAGCAACCCCGTCTATCGCCTCATCGAAGGCGAGATCCGCGCCTGAAACGCGCTCTCAGGGGTGGGGGTCGAAGGGGCGATCCGCGGCCGGGCGGATCATCGAGCGCGGCAGGGCGATGCCCGGTTCGAGATACTCGATCGCGACGTCTTCGTCCGGGGTCTCGACCAGGCGGTAACGGACCTGCACCCCGCCCTGATCGGTGATCACCATCAACGCGCCGTCGGCTTCGCGCCGGGTGCGGACCACGCGCATGCGCGGGTCGATGGTCAGCCGCTGCAGGGCCTCGCGTTCGCCCGGGCTGTGCGCGTCGCGCACCGCCGCGATACGGGCGCGCTGGCAACCCGCGGTCGCGAGGGCGGACAACAGGCAGCAGAGCAGGGGTTTCATGGGCCGCCTCCGGACGCGCCGTAGGCTACCGGGCCCCGGGCGTATGCAAGGCGTCCGGCAACCACGACCAGTCGTTGTCGAGCAGCACGGCGGTCTCGCTCCGGTCGTCCAGGCGCAGGAGCAGGTCGGGGACCGCTCCCAAGGGCAACCGGCCATCGCGCTGCCACGCCGGCTGGCCGTCGATGATCACCACCAGCCGGCGCGGGTCCTCCGGGTGCGGCATGGCCAGCACCAGGCCGTAGTCGGCGGTACGGCGGATGCGCTGTTCGCCGAGCTCGAGCGCGAGGTCGCCCCAGCGCAGGCCGGCGAAGCGCGCCTCCGGCAGCAACCGCGCCAGGACCGTATTCGAGCGCGGGTTGCCGACGCATACCAGGTTGGCAGCCGCGAGTCGGGGGGGATCGAAGTCGCGATCGGCGATCACCTGCGGCGCGCCGTGGGCGTGGGCGACCCAGTCGGCGGCGAAGGCCTGGGCCAGCGCCGCGTTGGCGCGCGCCGCCGCGGCGTGGTCGCCCGAACCGACGATCACGGTGAACGGCCCGTTGGCAAAGGCGCCGGCGGGGCCGGTGGCGAGGCCGAAGCGTTTGCGCGGCAGCGCGGTTGGCTCTGGCTGCGCGACCAGACGCCCGCCCGCGATCCGTGGCGTGGGCTCGGGACCGGTCCAGGACAGGGGGCCGAGGCCGTCGATGTCGATCGCCGGCGCGCCGGGGCCGTCGCGTCGCTGGATGAGGCTGCCCTGCGTAGCCCAGCGGTCGAGCGCGTGGACCCTGATCGCCCCGTAATCGCCCGGTGCATCGACGCGCCAGGCGACGGTGTCCGGGCGTCGGAATACCGCAGGCGCGCGCCGCAGCCAGCGGGCGGCGGTGGCGTGCTCGTCGGGGGGGAACCGGCTCCAGCCCCCGTTCTGTCCGTGCCTGTCGCGCAGTGCGGCGGTCGCCGCGTCGCCCGGCCCGAGCAGTGCGATCGCCGTCGCCGCCAGCTGTGGCCAGTGCCCGATGACCCGTCGGCGTGCCTGCAGCCAGCTGCGTTGTTCTGGCGGCAGCTTGTCCTGCCACGGCGGCGGCTCGGGGGCCGCCTCGGGTGGCGGGATGACCATCGTCTCCATCGACAAGCAGTACGC
>JBEPXK010000341.1:0-4804 GCA_041641915.1 Planctomycetota bacterium | reverse complement strand
GATACCGGCAGCGGTGTGCTCGGGGCACACGGTGTTCTGACCTGCCGGTCCGCGCGCGCGCTGGCCCTCGCGCGTGGGGTGCTCCGCCTCGATCTCGCTGCTCGCAGCGCCGGGAGCCCCTTCACCCTGACCACGCCCCACGCCACCTGCCACGTCACCGGGACCCGCTTCACCGTGCGGTGCGATGAACTCGGCAGCGCGGTGACGGTGGCCGAAGGTAGCGTGCTGTGGCAGCGCGACGGCGCTGCGCCGCAAACGGTGCGTGCGGGTCAGAGCGCCCGCGCCGGTGCGGAGATCCTCTTCGGTTACGATTTCACCGATGGCACGGCGCGCCAGATCGGCACGTTTCCCGCCCCGGTGCCGCTGACCTCACGCGACGGCCTGCGCTTCGCGGAGGGGGGGCTGTACCTGACGCGCGAGGATTTCACCGCCGTCCACAACCCGCCACGACCGGAGCTGTTCGGCGACCGCCTGCGGACGGCCGCTGCCGTCTCGCTCGACGCGCGGGTGCGCTTTGCCACCGCCGTTCCCCGCAACGCCTCCATCGCCACGTTGATCAGCATGGCGCCCGCGGATTCCTCACAGCGTTTCCTGCCCGTGCGCTGGCGCACCGCAGGCGTGGCGGCGGGCCCCCGCTGGTACGACGTCCGGGTCACGCTGCAGCGCGACGGCCGTCAGCGCTGGTATGTCGATGGCCAGCCGGTCGATGAGACCATGCGCGATTGGATCTTCACCGATTGGGCCGACAACATCGCGCTGCGTATCCACACGCATCAGGACCTCCCCGACGACCCGGTCGATATCATCTACGCCTGGGTGCGGGTGGTTCTGCACTGACCTCGCGCTAGCGCCCGGCCGCCGGATCGGCGATCGCGCGGGGGTCGCGCAGGGCCGCGACGTGTCACACGCCTGGCCGCAGCCCGCTGCGCGTGGGCGTAACCCGCAACGCATGACCCCGACGTGGGGGATGAGAACCCCTATTGCGGAGCATCCCTATGCGAACGGTCCTGTCACTCGCCCTCCTGTCCCTGGCTGCGGTCGCGCGCCTGTCGGCCGCCGAGATCCATGTCGATGGCGCCGCCACCGGCCCCGGCGACGGTTCGTCGGGTGCGCCCTATCCGACGATCCAGGCGGCGGCAGCGATGGCCGTGGCCGGCGACACGGTGCGGATTCACGCCGGGACCTACCGTGAAACGGTGGTGCCGGCGCATGCGGGTACCGCGGCCGAGCCCATCGTGTACACCGCCGCTGGCGACGGGCCGGTGGTGATCGACGGCGCGGATGTGATCGATGGCTGGAGTCGGGTGGCCGGCAGCGATCACGTCTGGCAGGCGTCCTATGCGGTACCCTTCGCCAGCACCCTCAATCAACACGAGCAGCTGTTCTGTGACGGTACCATGCTGTGGACGGCCCGGACGCCGGACCGGCCGGTCGGCCGCGGGCTGTTCCATCCCGACGCGGTGTTGCGGGTGAGCGCGGTGCAATCGATCGCGGACGTCGGCCAGGGCACCGACACGCCCTGGGGCCCGGTGGCCAAGGGCGGGGCGCGGCGCATCACCTTCACCTGCGATGCGCTCGACGATCCGGCCGCAGCCTGGCCGGCGGGCGCAACGCTGGGCCTCCAGCCGCACGAGAACCAGAGCTGGGGCTTCTGGTGTATCGGGCCGATCGAATCCTACGCCGATGGCCAGATCACCGCGGTGCTGTTCACCGGCATCAGCCAGGACCAGCACGCCTTCAGCCGGGTCACCGCCGGCACGCCCTTCTTCCTCGCCCGTGGCGACGGCAGCGAACTCGACGCCCCGGGCGAGTGGTATCACGACCGCGCTGCGGGCAGGGTGCGGGTCTGGCTGCCGGACGGCGGCGACCCGAACGAGCACGCGATGACCATCAAGCAGCGCGACTACGCCTTCGACCTCAGCGGCCTGGCCCACATCGAGGTGCGCGACCTCGCGGTCCACGCGGCGACCATCACCACCGACAACCTGCTCGGCGACGGCGTGGGCATGGGCGCGTGGTTGACGCACAACCGCGGCAGCGTCGACATCCCCGCGGTCCAGGGCAACGCGAGCGCACACCACATCACGCTCGAGCGGGTGCAGGCGCGTCACCTCAATCATTTTCTCGGGACCTGGGGCAACTACCACACGCAGTGGATCATGTCCAGCGGCCTGATGATCGCCGGTACCGCGCACACCGTGCGCGATTGCCGCATCGCGCAGACCGCCGGCAACGGCATCGTGCTCTTCGGTACCGATCACCGCGTCACCGGCACCCTGATCCACGACGTGAACTACAGCGGCGCGCTGACCAGCGGCATCTACATCGCGCAGACACCCGGCAACACGCCAGGTACGCCGGTCAAACCCGACCGTATCGAGATCGACCACAACACCCTGGTCTGCGCCGGCTGGGGCCTGATCGATGGATCGAGCCTGTACACCTCGGATCCGGCCACACCGTCGCGTATCCATCACAACCACATCTCGGCCGCGGGCTTGCTGACCCGCGACGTCGGCGGTATCCGGTTCGTCGGGCATACCGTCGACAACCCGCTGCGCACCGGCCCCACGCGCATCGACCACAACGTGGTGCGCAACGTCGTCGCCGCGCTCGGCAACCCGATCTACTTCGATTTCTGCGACGACTACGTCGTCGACCATAACCTGATCTACGACTGCAATCAGGGCATCAACATCAACGACGCCTACAACCTCACGGTGACCAATAACACCATGGTCGGCTTCAGTGGCGGCATCGGCGGGGTATCGCGCGACAAGAGCAGTTTTTTCAACATGGCCGACACCCTGGTGCGCAACAACATCTGCTCGGGTTCGGTGCTCGACAATGGCGGCAACATCGCCCCCAGCTACACCGCCGATCACAACCTGGAAGACGCGCCGGAGGCGCTGTTCGTCGACCCGGCCACGGGCGATTACCGCCTACGCGCCGACGCGAGCGCGGCGATCGACGCTGGCAGTACCGCCGTGCCCAGCCCCGGCCCGCTTGCCGGCGCGCCGGATCTCGGTTGTTTCGAGCGCGGGCACGATGACTGGCTCGAGGAGGTCGGCGTGGCCAATCCGGTCCACGCCCGCCCCACAGATGTCGTCGCGCGCGCCCGGCGCGACGGCACGGTCGACCTCACCTGGCACGACGCCACCGGCGGCACGGCCGCCCACTGGATCGACCGTGGCTACAAGACCGACCATCCCAACGGCGGCTGGGAATTCCTCACCGTCGGCCGCACTGCGCCGGGCACCTCGCGCTTCGTCGACGTCGTCGACGGCCCGCCGGCCACGAGCTACTATCGCGTCCGCGCAGTGTCCTCGATTTTCTCGCCCTGGGCGGTCAGCGCCACCGGGACGACCGCCGGGGATACCATCACCTTCGGGGCCGACCAGGGCTACACCGACGGCCCGCTGTTCGGTCAGGGGCCGTGGGCGGCGGATCCGTACACCGCGACCGATCGCGACACCACCCTGGTCGACGGGGGGGTCGCCGAGGTGCGGGCCAACGAGACGCTGATCGTCTACGGGGATTTCGGGGTCATCGATCCCGCTTTCGACGACACCGCCTCGCGGGTCGGCTTCAGCCTGCGCTTGCGCCTGCGCGCGATCACTGCCGGCGACACCGGCGCGGCGCTGCGGGTGCGCGTGGGCGGCTACGGCATCTGGAAGCACAGCACCTACGCCTTCGAAATCGGCCTGCGCCGGGACGGCTATCTCTACGCCAACACCGCCGAGGGCTGGAAGGGCATCGGGGCGGTGACCGACTTCGCCGCTTCAGCCACCGACTGGGTCACCGTCACCGGCGTGCTCGACTACGACCAGCGCCGAGTCACTGACCTCGCGGTCAATGGCGTCGCGCGCAACGCTGGCTGGGTCTTCAAGGATACCCACGCCGATCTCCACGACGGCTTGTGGCAATTGCTGGGCAGCCCGGCGAGCGCCGAGGCCGCGGTAGTGGTCGACGACCTGCGCTTGCGCATCGATCCGGCTCCGACGCTGTGGCTCACCGCCGTCGACGCGGATCTCGACGAGGCTGGCGATCACGGTGAGCTGCGCATCGGCAGCAGCGCGGTGCTCGTATCGGACCTGCAGGTGGCCCTTGGCCTGGACGGGGCATCGGAGGCGGAGCTCGCCGACATTGACCTGATCGACGCCGCCACCGGCAACGCGGTCGATCCCGCGGCGGTGGTCGTGCCGGCCGGTGCGGCCGGGCTGCGCCTGCGGATCGTGGCCCGGGCCGACGGCGCCGCCGAGCCGAGCGAGTCGCTCGTCTGGCGCCTCGATCCGGCCTCTGACTACCGCCTGGATCCGGATCCGCTCAAGACCGTGGCCTCGATGCACATCGCGGGTGACGCGGACGCGCCGCGGCGCCGGATCCAGGTCGCGATCGTGCCGCTGGCGCGCGCGGTGCAGATCAATGCGCTGGTCGCTGGTATCAGTCGTCTCTACGACGGCAGTACCCCCGCGCTGTTCGAGGACCTGAACCCGAGCGTAGACGAGACCCTGGAGATCCTCCCCGATCCCAACGGCGACGGGTAGCCTCTGGGGCGCCCCACGCACCATTCGCATGCGAATGTGGGTCCACGGGGGGCGGATGGGCGGCGCCGATTCTCTGCCAGCTTCACTCCGGCGCCGGCCCCGCTCGCCCATCGCTTGGGAAAGAGACTGGCAGCGACTCATGAGGCTTCCTTCAGAGGGGGCGCTGCCCCCTCGCGCCTTCGGCGCATACCCCCACGGCCTCGGTCGGGGTTCGCGGCCTCCGGCCGCGTTTTCTGCGGGCCTGCGGCCCATTTTCG
>JBEPXK010000340.1:415-4810 GCA_041641915.1 Planctomycetota bacterium | reverse complement strand
GCACCGACGGCGCGGAACTGCCGGGGGAAGCTGTCGCTGGAACCCGGGTTGGCGTCGACGATCCGGTGCGCCTGCCAGGTCGTGTTATCGAGGACCCACGGCTCGAGCCCGCTCTCGCCATCGCGTCCGCCGAAAAAGACCTTGCCGTCGATGACGCTCGGGAAGACGAACTCGTCGACGAAACCCCAACCGTCGCCGCCGGGACGCGTATCGGCGACCTGGACGATGCCGCCCGACACCGTGCCATGGTACAGACGGCTCTCGGGACCGGGATTCTCGACCGGCGTGGCCTGGAACAGCACGCCGTCGGCGACGGCCACAAGGTCGGTGGCTCGACTGCTGCCCTCGCCGACCTCCGGCACCAGCAATCGCTCGGTGTTCGCTTCGGTTCCGCCGCTCGCGTAGATCACGCCCTTGTCGGCGCCGTTGTCGGTGAGAACGAACAGCGTCCCGGTAGCCGTACCCAGGAGCGTCGTCTTGTTCTCGCGCACGCCCACCCCGTCGGGGTCGAGCGCGTGCACCATCACCGGGGCAGAGGTGCCGGGTGCCCAGCGCATCAATTGGCAATAGTTGTCGTGGTCGCTATCACCGAGGAAACACAGGTCGGTGGCGTCGAACTGCACGAGCTGCTGCGCATCCACGACATCGACCAGCTTCCCGGTGCCGGCGACGCTGCCATCGGTGCGCCACAACTCGCTACGTGCTGCAGTGGTGAAATACAACTCGCCATCGACGACGCCGAGAGCACGCACATCTTCCGCACTATAGCCGTCGAACACGTCGGTGCTCTCTGTGGTGCCGTCGGTCACATACAGATAGTGATCGCCGGAGGACGGCTGCGCGGTGAAGAAGGTGCGACCGTCGACCTCGTAGAATTCGTACGGCCATGAATTGCCGTCACCGTTGATGTCTTTGAGCCGCTCGACGCCATCGAGGTCGGCGACATATGGTTCGAAACCACCACCACTGGTGTTGCTGCTGAAATAGACGTGCCCGCCCGAGGCTTGCGGCAAGGCCACGAAACTGATGTCATCCGAGCCGCTGGCGAAGTCCTCAATCATACGCGCCCCGTCGCCGTCGCTGACCCACAATTCCTGGCCGTGCGTGCCATCGTCAGCGATAAACACGCAGTGATCGCCGAGGGCGACCAGCCGCGCATACCGTCCGAATGCTCCGGCATTCGCCACCCCGTCGGCGGCCCCGGCGGCGATATCGGCCACCTGACGCGCACCGCTACCATCGAGCGCCGCCACCCACAGCTCGCGGCCATCGTCCGATTCGGCGGTGAAGAACACCTGCTCGCCGCAACGCGTGAACAACTCGGGCTCACCGCCTGCGCTGCCGTCGCGCAGCTCGACCAGGCGCGTGTCGCCGCCCGTGCCAGTGGTGATCCACAACTCACGGCCATGCGTACCGTCGTCGGCACTCAGCCACACGCCATCGCCGATCACCGCCATCTGCGCTGGCTGCGACCCATCAGGACCGACCGCAATGTCGGCCAGGAGCATGGTACCCGACGCGGTGCCGTCACTCACCCACAGTTCGCGACCGCTGCTGGCATCGCTGTAAGTGAACACCAGCTGATCATCGAGCAGCACTGGCTCGGTCACCCCGCCGCCGGCATTGTTGATGTCACCGAGCAGGATCGGTTCGGCGGCATTCGCCCAGGATGCCAGACCGAGGGCTGCGGACAGGGAGAGGACGAGACGACAGAGACTGGAAACAGACCGGGACACGCAAGACTCCTTTCGCGTAGTCGAAGTGGCCGGATCGACATCCGACCCTGATACCAGTACTGCGCTGTTGCCGGAGCTGTATTACGCGAGAATCTTCAAGTGCTGAGGCTTCCTTCATTGACGGGTCCCTCAGAGCCCCAAACCTCGGAACCGCCAGCGAGTGGAGTCCGGCCAGGCTTGGCTGGGCGACCGGCCGACCGAGGGGCGGTTTTCTGCAAAAATGGGCCGGAGGCCCGCAGAAAACGCGGCCGGAGGCCGCGAACCCCGACCGAGGCCGTGGGGGTATGCGCCGAAGGCGCGAGGGGGCAACGCCCCCTCTGAAGGAAGCCTCTTCATTGCGGCAGTGCGATACGGCCGTGCACCAGAAAGCCCGTGCGGGATGCGGGCGAGAACCCGCACCCCGGCCAGGGAGAGAACGAGGTCGCCACGCTCACCCTTCGCCCACCGGCGCCGGCATGTTCGCTATGAACCCGATCGTCACATCGTCGGTGGAGGAGGCTTCGATGCGATAGGTGTCATTGGGCTCATCCGCTTGGATGGAGGCGGACACCGGAGTCACATCAATAGCGTAGTCCTCGATCGGGAGGTCCGACACCGCGATACTGATCTGGCGCTGATTGCCGTCGGTCCCTGGCTCGGTGCCGGCGACCAGTAGGCCACCCTCGTAGACCGGCATGGTCAGGTGTACCAATTCGTCGTCGGTATTGGTGACCACTGATGGGTCATTGCTGGCATCGAAGGTGCCGCTGTCGGCGGTGATGGTGATCCGAGCGGCGCGTCGCCAGTACTGCACGTTGTTGAGCCGGTTCGGCATCAAGAGCTCGCCCGGAAAACGCACCTCGGCATAGAAGAGGTCGTCTTCCACGTGGACGATCCCGCCGGCCTCGCCGCCGTCGGAAGAGGTGACGCTCAGACTGAATTCATCGGCGCTGGTTTCGCCATCATCGGCGGTGAAATAATACCGATAACTCGCATCCTCCATGATGCGCGCCGGCCAGCTGCTGCGATTGTAGATGGTGGTGTCCAGACTGAGGGAATCGTTGCCGCTGCTGCGCTTGCTGGCGGCCACATAGACCTCGTGGTCGGTCCACTCCGGGTCGTCGGTGAGGATGCGCTCTTCCGGGGCGGGAAAGTTCTCGATCGGTGAATAGGCCGTCGGGTCGAGATCGACCAGATAGGCGGTGGCGATCTGCAGATGGCCGACCTGGCTGATCACCGGCTCGCATTGCATGTGATTCAGGAAGTCGAGGTCGTCGTCGACGGTGTACTCGTCCTTGTCGTTCGGGCCTCCGAGCAGAGCGCCGTAGGCGATGTGACGCATGCGTGGCATGAAATAATCAGCGCCGGACCAGTACTGATTGCCATCCCAGGTACCGTGGGCACCGCGGTGGTGGTAGATCAGCCCGAAGTCGCCGTAGCCGATGAGGAAGCTCTTGTCGACCGGATTCGAGCCCAGGATGTAGTCGACCTGGCTCTCGACGTACTCCCGGAAGCGTGTGCGATAGGTGGCATCATCCGTGTATTTGGCGTACATCGCGGCAAGGGCGCAGGTGCGTACGACATGGTGCAGGAGGAAGACAGAGTGATTGTCCTTCCGGCTCAGCCCACCCGGAGTGAAGGTCGTGCCGCCGGTGCCGAGGGCGTAGCGGTCGATCAGACCCAGGACCGCGTCCTCATAGGTGTCACGGTCGCTGTCGGAGAGCCCGCCCATCTGCAGCATGAGCATGAAGATGTGGTGATTGTAGCCGCGGAATCTCCAGTTCGCTGAGATCTCCCAGAGCTGGTTGCCGGCAGCGAGATAGTCATCCAGGAGCTGGTCAGCGAGGTCACGATGGGTGAGCGTGCCCTGGCTGATGTCCAGCTCGTCCGCCAGTTGCTGCAACCATAATTCCGACCACATGCCGATGGTCGTGGCCCACTGCACCGTGGCGTCATAGGACATGTAGATGCCGTGGACCTTCTTGCCGTCGGGTTGCAGGGCGGTTCCATCGTAGGCGAAGTATTCGCGGGCGAAGGTCGACAGCTTCGCCGCCTTGGCGTAATACGCCTGCGCCAACTCCTGGTCGTCGGCCGTGCCGTAGCGATGCAGGACCACCGCGGCGGCGGCCAGGGCGCTGGCCATGTGTCCGGCTTCCGGGGTGTTGGGGTTGCTGGTATCGATCATCAGGGTCTGCCGCGCGGTGTAGCCGTTGACCACCTCTGGCGGACACCAGACCGAATGCACCTTGGGGTCGGGGGCGATGTTGGCGCCGGGATTGGCCGGATCGTAGACCTGCGAGCCTATATTCACGTACACCGAGTAATCGTCGAAATTGTCAGGGTCGTTCGGCTTGCCATCGACGATGCAGCGGTCGAAGTAATCGCTGATGAATCGCAGGCTGTTGAGCACGTAGGGCATCTGACCCTTGGCCTGATAGACCTCGGGGAAGGTCACCACCGACCATGCGAGGTTGGACGCGGCCGGGGCCATGGAGTTGTTGGCTTTGAGGTGATCGCCTGCATCCATCCAGCCACCGGTCAGATCGTGGCCCACGTCCTCGCCGTCGTCGAGAAAGGTATCGCCACGCCATTCCAGGCGATTCAGCGGCGAGACCCGGCCGGCCTCGTTGACCTCCAGGAAGGTGAGGCCCACCTGCAGGGCCTGGGCATAATCATGATC
>JBEPXK010000340.1:0-405 GCA_041641915.1 Planctomycetota bacterium | reverse complement strand
CGCTGGGATCCGGTTCGTGGTCATGGGTGATGGACTCCTGTTCCTGCTCGGTTCGCACCGAGCTGTCGAGAGGGAAACCCCGCGTAAGGCACAAGGGCGGGCTTGCGATGTATTGTCATGCGATGGATTCGCGCCGATGCCGGCCAAGGTTTCCACGTCTTTCGCGCAGAGCCCTGGCCGTCTGACACACGCTCGTCGGGAGCTCTCACAGTGAGAGGACTGAGGCTTCCTTCAGAGGGGGCGCTGCCCCCTCGCGCCTTCGGCGCGTACCCCCACGGCCTCGGTCGGGGTTCGCGGCCTACGGCCGCGTTTTCTGCGGGCCTACGGCCCATTCTTGCAGAAAACCACCCCTCGGTCGGCCGGTCGCCCAGCCAAGCCTGGCCGGGCTCCACTCGCTGGCGGTTC
>JBEPXK010000339.1:0-4810 GCA_041641915.1 Planctomycetota bacterium | reverse complement strand
GGGAGCAGGGCTGGTCGATCTCGACGAAGATCACGCCGGCTTCCGCCGCCAGGCGACAGCGCGGCGGCGCGTCAAGCATGCTCGGCGTCACGGCGTAGAGAATCTCGGTCGGTTGGTCGGCCTGAGTAGACATTTCTGTCATTGTTAATCGCATGCCGCCCGTTGTCCAGGTCATTTTCCTATCGGTCTGGTTGAGGCGCGCAGGGGAGCGCTCGCGGTGACGCGATTGCGTATTGCGTGCCCGTGCTCGGGCCAACAGAATCCGCACCTTATCGCGCCCCCAGCTCCGAGGATCACCATGGACCCGTTCGACTACTATTGCCCCACTCGCGTCGTCTTCGGCCCCGATCGGATCGTGGCCCTGTCGGAGCTGATCCCGCGCGAGCGGCGGGTGCTGATGGTCTACGGCGGCGGATCGATCAAGCGCAACGGGGTCTACGATGCGGTGCTTTCGACCCTCGCCCGTCATACGGTGGTTGAGTTCGGCGGCATCCAGCCCAATCCGGAGTACGAGACCTGCCTCGCCGCGGTGGAGCAGTTGCGCGCCGAGAGCTGCGACTTCATCCTCGCCGTCGGCGGGGGGTCGGTGCTCGACGCGTGCAAGTTCATCGCCGCGGCGGCGCGCTATGACGGCACCGCCTGGGACCTGCTCGAGGACAATAGCCTCACCGCCGATGCGCTCCCCGTGGGAGCGGTGCTGACCCTGCCGGCGACGGGCTCGGAGATGAATCCCAACGCGGTGATCTCGCGCGCGGAGATCGAGCAGAAACGGGCGTTGATCCATCCGCTGCTCTACCCGCAGTTCTCGATCCTCGATCCGACCACCACGCTCTCGCTGCCCGAGCGCCAGACCGCCAACGGCATCGTCGACGCCTTCGTGCATACCACCGAGCAGTACATCACGCGAATGGTCGATGCGCCGCTGCAGGACCGCCAGGCCGAGGCGATCCTGTTGACCCTGATCGAGCAGGCGCCGAAGGTGATGGCTGATCCGAGCGATCTCAGTGCGCGGTCGAACATCATGTGGGCCGCGACCAACGCGCTCAATGGTCTGATCAGCTGCGGCACGCCGCAGGACTGGGCTACACATCAGATCGGCCACGAGCTCACCGCGCTCTACCATCTCGACCACGCGCGCACGCTGGCCGTGGTCCAGCCGGGGGTGTGGGAACACTGCTTCGCCGCCAAGCGCGAGAAGCTCGCCCACTACGCCTGGCGGGTCTGGGGCTGCGATGGCATGGGCACCGATGCCGCCGCGCGCGCGGCGATCGCCAGGACCGAGGAATTCTACCATTCGCTCGGCATCGGCACCACGCTGGCCGATCACGACATCCCGGCTGCGGCCTGCGACAGGATCGCGGCCCGTCTGGGCGAGCGCGGCGTGGCCCTGGGCGAAGACGGCGCGATCACCGGCGCGGTGGCGGGCGAGATCCTGCGGTTGCGCATCGGTGGCGACTGAGGCGCGGGGTCAGGCCCGGGCCAGGGCCTGGCTGTAGAAATTATCGCGTCCGGCGAGCTCGGCGTGGCTGGCGCAGGCGGTGATCCGCCCCGCCTCGACGATGGCGATGCGGTCGACGTCGCGCACCACGGTCAGGCTGTGGCTGGCGATGATCGTGGTCCGACCGTCCATGAGGTTGAGCATCGCCTGCTTGACCTGGAACTGGCTTTCCAGATCGAGCGACGAGGTCGGTTCGTCCATGATCAGCACCCGCGGGTCGCGCAGGAAGGCGCGGGCGATGGTCAGGCGCTGCTTCTGGCCGCCGGACAGACCCACCCCCGCGTCGCCGATGACGGTGTCCCAGCCGTCGGGTAGCGCCTCGACGAACTCCAGTGCCTGCGCCTGCTCCAGTGCGCGGCGCACCTGCTGCAGGCCGGGATTGCCGGCGCCGTAGGTCACGTTCTCGTACACGCTGCCGGTGAACAGACAGGGCTCCTGCAAGACCACCGCGAGCTGGCGCCGGTAGTCGCGCATGCTGAAGCTTGCGAACGGGCGGCCGTCGAGGGTGATCGAGCCCCGGTCGGGCTCGAGGAAGCCGAGCAGGATGTTCAGCAGGGTGGTCTTGCCCGATCCGCTGGGGCCGACTAGCGCCAGGGAGCTGCCGGCGGGGATGTCGAGGTTGATATCGGCGAGGACCGGGTCCTGCCACGGTGCGTAGGCGTAGCTCAGAGCCGAACAGGCGAATGCGCCCGCGATGCGCGGAAGGGGCTCGTCGCCGTGCCAGGGGTCGAGGTCGGTGTCGGCGAAGACCTCGTCGAGCGCCTCGAAGGCCGCCTTGCCCTCGGCGATGCGCGGGTAGGTGGCGATGATTCGCTCGAGGTTCATGCCGATGCGTTGGAAGTAGATCATGAACGCGACCACGCTGCCGATGGTGATATAACCGTTGATCGCGCTGGCGATGGCCACGAGCAGGAAGCCGACTTCGAACACGCGGAAGGTCGACCACGAGGTCGAGCCGAGCCAGGCGGTGGTCATGTCGAAACGGTGGCCGGCGTCGTATTCGTTGTCGAGCACGTCGCTGATCCGGGCGCGCTGTTCGTCTTCGAGCGCATGGACCTTGGTCACCGGCAACATGGTGATCATGTCCGACAGCCGGGTGCTCATGCTCTCGTAGCGCAGGCGGTGGGCGCGCGCCTGACGCTCGAGCTTGCGGTCGAACTTCCGTGCGACCCATATTCCCAGCGGCACCATCAGCAACACCGGGATCAGCATCAGCGGGGCGAGGATGGCGATCAGGCTCAGCGCGAACACGATCACCATCACGGCGCTGAAAATCACGTCGAAGAAGAACTGCGGTAGTTGGCGGATGTACTCCACCTCCTTGAGCAGCTTCGACTGCAACCGGCCGGGGCTGGTGCGTCGGTGGTAGGTCAGCGACAGCATCATCAGCCGCGCGGTCAGCTGGTGCCGCAGGTCGCGCGCCAGACCGCGCGCCAGCCGCGAGACGTCGCGGATGTAGAGCAGATGGAAGGTGATGTTCTGTGAGATCAGCAGCACGAAAGCCGCGCTGACCCCGCCGATCCACCACCAGCGTTCGTCGGCCGGGTAGGCCGCGGCGTCGATCAGCAGTTTGACCACGTAGGGCCAGACCACCGAGGGGGCGTGCTTGATGCCGAAAAACACCATCAAGAAAAGCAACTGCCGGCGCCGGCCACGGAACAGCCGATGCAGCAGGTCCCTCAAGCCCATCCGCGATTCACGGATCTCGTTTCCGGCGGCCGCCATCTGCGCGCGGAACATGGCCATCGTCTAGAGACCCCCGGGCAGTCCGGCCCCGTCGACCGGGGCGAAAGCGAACAGCTGCCGCGCCGTCGCGCGCGCCTCTTGCGGCAGCGCGGCCAGCTCGCCACGACGGATCGCGGCTGCCGCGTCGGCTGCCGTGACCGGACCGACCCCCGGCAGGCAATCGGCCATCCACACGGTACACGCGGTGTGGGGGATCCGCGCCGGGGGACGCGGGCCTTCCCGTCGCCACAGACCGAGCACGACGAGCAGACCGGCGACGGCAATCAGGCCCGGACCGGCGCGGTCCATGCTCCAGGGCGAGGCTGGTTTCGCCGTGGTGGCAGCGGTTGCAGATGTCGGTCCGGCCTCAGCCATGGCGCAGCTCGCAGAAGCGGTCATGACCGGCCGCATCGCTGTGGCAGCGGCAGTCCAGATCGTGTGCCTCGGCCAGCGCGAGCACGGCCGCGGCCTGACGGAAACCGATCTCCAGCCACAGCGCGCCATCGCGCTGCAACAGGGCCGGGGCGCGCGCGACCAGTTCACGGATCAGCGCGAGACCATCGGGGCCGGCGAACAGCGCCTCCTGCGGTTCGTGCGCCAGCTCGGGATCGCAGTTCTCGCGCTCGTCTTCACCGACGTAGGGCAGGTTGGCCACGATCACATTCCAGCGATCGGCATCGGGTGGCACCAGGTGGGCGTGATGGAAACACACCTCCAGGTCATGGCGCGCGGCGTTGTCTCGCGCCACGACCAGCGCGGCCGCGCTGGCATCGACCGCGTGCACCGTCCACGCCGGTCGCGCTCGCTTGAGGGCACAGGCAATCGCGCCGGAACCGGTGCCCACGTCGAGCACACGCAGCGGCCCGGCCTCGTGGGTGCGCAGCACCAGTTCGACCAACTCCTCGGTCTCCGGTCGCGGCACCAGCACGTCGGGCCCCACCGCCAGCTCCAGGGCGCAGAAGGGCTGGGTGCCGAGAATGTAGGCCAGCGGTTCGCGGCGGCCGCGCCGGGTGATGCGCTCACGCAGCGCCGCCATCTCCGTCGCGCCCACCGGCATGTCGTAGCGGGTGTAGAGCTCGATCCGCGACAGACCCAGGGTGTCCGCGAACAGCCACTCCACCTCGCGCCGCGCGTTGGCGATCCCCCGTTGCTCGAGATACGGCACCGACTTCTGCAGCAGCTCCATCAAAGTCGACGTACCGGCCATGGGCGGCATCCCATGAGCTGAGCGGGGTGATGGAAGCGAGAAGATAGCGGGGCAAGCAGATCCTGCGGCGCTGGATCGCGGCGCTCCCGGGGGGCGCGATCGGAGGCGGCGTGGTCGAACGGCAGGCAATGGCGAGGGTGAACACGACAGCGAACATGGGAACGTAGCATTGCTCTGCTGGAGACAGACCACCCGGGCCAACGGCTGACCACCCGGAGGTGGGGCGACCCGACCCAGCACCCGCTTCCTGACGCGAACGCGTTGACCAAGGTGGGCCTCCGCCCACAACCCAAGGGTTGAGCATAGGGCTCCGGCCCACCTTTGACAGGTCCCTCAGAGCTCCAGGAAAGGCTACCGGACCGATCCCGGCCTTGCGCGCG
>JBEPXK010000338.1:0-4820 GCA_041641915.1 Planctomycetota bacterium | reverse complement strand
GAGCTGGTGGCGGCGAGCGATGACGGGAACATCCCCGGGACGGCGATGATCCATCTGGTCCTGAATGCCGAACAAGGCCACATCGAATTGGACGACGAGTTCTACCCGGCCGTCACGGCGCGCTTGAAGGATGGCACGACGCCAGACCCGGTCCAACTGACGATCCTGGGCTTGCTGGGCAAATCGGGCGATCAGGTACATCTGCCGTTGCTGCGGCAATGGGTCGAGGCGCCGACGAGCGATGACACCCTGCGTGTTGCGATCGGTTCGATCGGTCTGCTGGGCGATGCAGGCGACATCGCACGCATCGCGACGTTCATGGATCACCACAACAAAGCCGTGGTCATGGCGGCCGAAGCAGCGTTGAACCGGTTGCGCGGCCGGGCGACTGATGAGGACGCCGAGCGAGCGGGTCACGCGGAGGGCGTACGATGACTGCGCGGGAAAAGCGGTGGCCCCGCGGACTGCTCATAGGTCTTGCGGTGATCGCATGTGCCGCTAGCGGATGGCTGGTCGCCGGGCAGATGCCGCAAGCCGACGAAGTGACAGAACACACCGGCCGGGCAACCGGGAGCGAGGGCGGCTCCGGTCCCACGGTCGCGCCGGCCGATGCCCAGGCTGCCGTAGCGATCGTTGATCCGCCGGTCGCACCTGAGCTCAAAACCAAGCAGGACGTCTACGGCCAGCTCGCCGGGCGTCCTCTCTACAAGCAACTGCGTCTGTCGGACGAGCAAGAGGCGAATAGCGCGACCTTCCCGGCGGTGCCGGATGCGGGGCGGTTTGTCTATACGCGGGTGCATAACTTGCGTGGAGCCGTGACCAGAGCCGAGATCCGTGGGCGGTATCACATCGGGGCCTCGGAGGCGGACGGACTGATTCTCACCGAGGTGTCGGCAGATGGTCGAGTCATCGAGTCGGTGAGAGCTGGGATGGAAGGCGGGGTCCTGCGTCTGACCAGCGCAGAGGATCTCGATGCACAGCTGCAGGGGCTGTTGTTGGCGGTGGCGCGTCAGGTCCGGTTCGTCCATCGGCATCACCCGACGGGCGAGGTGGCCCAGGGCGATCCCGTGGTCGTGGGCGGTGCCTCCTACGTCCTCATGGTGGCGGGAGAACGTAATATTCTCGCCGCACAAGAACGCGTGCGAACAGCGGGCGCGGCAGCCCGCCTCTACCCGGCCACCCACGGGGCTCTGGATGAGCTGCAGTCGTGCGTGGGGGCGACCGGCGCCTACAGCTCACTGGTGCGCGTCCAGGCACACCATGACCCGGAGGAGGGAACCTACGGCGTTCGCCGGCTCGCGCTGGCCTGGGGCGGTGATTAGCCAGACGCCGAGATACGCGCCTCATGACCGCGACCACCGCCACCGCATCGCCGCCACCGGGGCCGTCCGGAGGCGGCCGCTGGCAACGGGCACGCCTGATCACCTCCGGTGCCCGGCTCCGGCCGGCTCCGGCCCTCTCGGGGGAGCACCCCAAGCCGAGCGCCCCTCGGTTCAGGCCTGGCGCACACCGCACCGTCGAATCACGAAAGCGCACGAGATAGCACATTTAGTGCCTCGATTGCTTGTGACAGCGACAAAAAGCAACGTTTTGAAAGAGGCGCTGTCACAAGCTGTCGAGGCACAGGGGGGTTCGGGGGACGAAGTCCCCTGATGGAAGAGCAGAAAGGTGGGCCGGAGCCCTAGGCTCGCAACCCTTGGGTTGTGGGCGGAGGCCCACCTTAGCAGCTCACGCCGCCGCAGTTTCACAAAATAACGAGCAGTCTGCCGGGCAGGCAGGGGTCGGGGATCCGGGCTTATGGTTACGGGCCTTCGAGCACGACGCCGCTGACGGTTCCCTTGCGTGGTTGGCGGAGGCCGTAGATGCCGTTGTGCTCGCCGGTGACTGTGCCGTCGGCGTTCATGGCGCAGTCGATGCGGTAGCGTGCGGGCATGTCGCTCAGCGGTACGAAGCCATCGGTGCGTACGATCACGCCGACGGTGCCGGTGAGTCGGCCCTGGTCCAGGCGCACAGCGTCGGTGTCGAGGGTGTGCGCTGCGGCGCAGAAATCCGGTGAGTCGGCCTTGGCCGAGACCAGGTCGCCCGCGCGGTATTCCAGGAACAGTCGCAGGGCCTTGTCGCGTGGCAGAGCGCGCTCGAGACTGATCTCGTAGAGTGCGTTCTCTGGCTGCAGCGCCTCGTTTGCGTCGGGTTCCATGCTGCCCCAGATCTGGCGATTGACCGGGTTGTGCGGGGTGACCTCTTCGCCGTTTCGCCAGACGCGGAACGAATCGCTGAAGCGATTGCAGCTGACCGGGGCCGCGAAGGTGACGCGGTAGTCTCCGCCCTTGGCGTGGCCGTTGCTCGCGACCTGGAGCGCAAGGTCCCCGGTGAGCACGCCGTCGGCGAAGGTCACGTCGAAGCGGTCGAAGGTCGCGGTCCAGGTCTGCTCGCTCTTGCCGCGGGTGCGCAGCTGCGGGTCGACGCCGACGCCGTCTTCGAGACGGAAGTCGAGGTAGGTCTGATGGCCCGGGTTCATGCCGCCGTTCCATTCGCGGCGCAGGCGCAGGGCGACGGTGGCGTTGGCCTGGACCACGCGCGAGGCCACCCCGGTGATCGGGCCGTTGCGGGTCGTGCCGGTATCCGGGTCAGCGTAGTTGCCGCTGACCTGGGCCGCGCGGAGGTCCACGTCGATGGTCGGGCGGTAGTGCAGCGCGACGGCGCGGATGTGGAGTCGACCCTGAAGCCGGCCGTCGTTGAGGGTGCAGTCCTCGATCCAGGCGTGTTCGGGGTCGGCGTGCTCCGGCGGGTAGGTGACCCAGGCCTGGCGGATCTGGCCTTCACGGGTGCGCAGGTGCAGTCGCAGATCCGTGCCTGGGGTCATCGGCGCGGTGCCACCGCGGTAGCGGGTGACCCGGTGGCCGCTGCTCGGCTGGCGGATGCCCTCCAGGTCGAGCCGGATGCGTGCGTTGCGCCAGTCTGGGTCGCGCGCCGGGAGCGGTTCCTCTCCGGCGCGGAGGTCCCAGCAGTTGACCATCTTGCGGGTGCCGCGGAAATAGAGGCGTCCGTTGCAGGCGGCGGGGCTGGTGCACCAGATGTTCTGGACGTCGATGCGGTCGAGGATCTGCGGCTGCTGCGGGTCGGCGGCGACCAGGGTCAGGCCGTAGGTGTTCATGTAGAGCAGGCCGTCGGCGGCGACCAGCGAGGCGTGGTCGAGCATCGGCGTGCCGATGACGCTGGTCACGCGGCCGCTCTCCAGTGCGACGCAGGCCATGGCGTTGCGGAAGCCGACGCGGCCTTCGTCGTTGTAGAGCGCTTGCCTGGCGGCATCGGTGAAGGCCGCGGGCCAGTGGGCGGCGTGGTCATCCCAGTGCTTGAGCAGCCTCTTGGGACGGATGCGGGAGATCCACAGGTGATCGCGGTAGATCAGCGGGCTCTCGTAGCCAGATGCGAACACGTCGGGCAGCTGCCACAGCAGCTCGGCGCCGTCGGCGTTCAGGCGCCAACAGGCGAAGCCGTCGCTCTCGGGCCCGGTGGCGACCAGCAGGTCGCCGGCGATGGCCGGGGTGTGGCCATTGTAGTTGCCGCCGGCGCCGCAGGGGCTGGTCCAGGCTTCGGCGCCGGTGCGCGGATCGAGGCAGGCGATCTGTTGGCGGCTGACCGTGACGATGTGCGGGCCCGCCGCGCCATGCCAGACCAGCGGACCGCGGGTGGCGCACAGCGCGCCGGGGCGTCGCCAGAGCTGCTCGCCGCTTTCGATGTCGTGGGCCACGGCGGCGCCGTTGCGGGTATTGGCCACCGCCACGCCGTCGGTGATGACCACGGTGCTGTCCCAGCCGAAGCCGCGGCTGCCGGCATTTTCTTCGGGCGTCATCGGTGCGTCGGCTTCGGCCTTCCATTCGGCGAAGCCGCGGTCGTTCGGCCCGCGGCCCCCGACCTTGCCGACGTCGAGACAGTAGGCGCGGTAGCGTGCGTCGAGCTCGGCGACGCCGCCGGTGCTCGCGGTCCACAGGTGGTCGCCGGTGGTGGCGTCGACGCAGTGCATCTGCCCGAGGCAGCCGACCCAGACCGCTTTGTTCTCGGCGATGCAGGGGATGTAGTGGCCGGCGTACATCTTGGCTGCGAAGTTGAGGCCGCTCTCGGGGATGCGGGTCTGCCACAGGGTCAGGCCGGTGGCGGCGTCGATGCAGGTCAGGGTGTCGTCGGCGTCGATGCGCTTGGTCACGACCGGGCTGTCGGCCTCGACGTTCTCCCAGAAGATGGTCGCCTCGGGTCCGGTGGGGGTGAAGGTGGCGACGTAGACCCGCCCGCCCGCGACCACCGGCTGGCCGTAGCCGCCGTTGCCGATCATCCGCAGGGGCCGGCTGATGCCCTTCCAATCGTGCGGCAGGGGGTTCTCGGCCTCGCTGGCCCAGGCGAAACGCCCGTCGGCGAAGCGCTCGACGGTCTCCACGCCGCTGTCGATCGCCGCGCCGGAGCCCTCGGGCCCGCGCCAGCCGGGATAGCCGGGGTCCGCCTCGCCGGCCGATGCGACGGCGATCAGGGCAGTGAGCAGCCCGGCAGCGAAGGTACGGGGGGTATGTTGCGGCATGGTCGTGGGCATGGCGCCTCCTGGTTCGACAAGCGTCTACATCCGCCAACGGGGGTCTGTTGCCGCGCCATATGTGAGGCATCGGTACCATCTGTCGCGCTGGTCGCTACTCGCTGGTCGCTGGTCGCGTTGCCCACACGAAACGTCGAGGAGCCCTCCGTCTTTGCCCCCGTCAGGTCATGGCGCCGCCTGCGGCCTGCGGCCCGACGGGCGTCGGGCCGCAGGAACGGCGGTCTCAGGCGCAGATCAA
>JBEPXK010000337.1:0-4827 GCA_041641915.1 Planctomycetota bacterium | reverse complement strand
CGGCCCGGCCCCCATGCCCCCCTCGGCGGCGCGCTGAAGCGCGCAAGGCTGGGATCGGGTTGGTAGGACTTGCCCGGAGCTCCGAGGGACCTGTCATCGTTGAACTCAGTGAATCGTGAATCGCTTGCGTGGACCACCATGATCCCAAGACTCCCCTCATGGTCCAAGACTCAAACTTGAGTCCTTGCGTGCCGGCGCTGGAACGGGGGCTCGGCATCATCGAATCCGTCGCCCAGGCGAGCCACCCGGTGACATTCACGACGCTGCAGGAGTCGCTCGCGATCCCCAAGGCCACACTCATCCGCCTGCTGGCGGCCCTGCGCGGCATGGACTACCTGCTGCGTACCGACAACGGCTACGTTCCCGGCCCGCGTCTGGCCATGCTACGCGGCCCGGTCGACATCGCCCAGCGCCTGCGCGCGGCAGCCAAGCCGCGGATCGGCGAACTGCACAAGAAGACCGGCAACACGGTCATGCTCTTCCACGTCGATGGCGAGACCACGATCGGGCTCGACAAGCAAGTCCATCCGGCCGCCGTGGTCATGCGGGAGATCGGTTCTGTTGCGGTAGCCGAATTCGTCGCGCCCTGGGGCTGGATCCTGCTCGCCGCCCTCGCGCCTGAACGCCTCGACGCCATCGAGCGCAAAGCCAGGCCCAATCGCACCCAGAAAGCGATGTTCCGTCGCGCGCGCAGCTACCTGCGCACGCACGGCTACGCCTACGACGACTGCGAAGGCCTCGCCAACGTGCGCCGCCTCGCCGCACCGATCCGCGACGCCAATGGCCGCCTCATCGGCATCCTCGCCATCGGCGGTAACCCGCTCACCATCACCGATACCCAGGTCGAGCCCTTCGGGAAACTACTGGTCGAGCATTGCCGCCGCATCACCGCACGACTCACCGGCGCGCCGTAGGTGGGCTGGTGGTCTGCCTCCGCATCCCTGTAACATATACTTGAGGTGGCCCTCAAGGGTCCAAATGCTCTTACCCCTTCTGAAGGAAGCCTCAGGCCCGCCTTTGTCTGCGGACTGGACGCTCGCGCGGAAACTCCTATGCTCCCCCTGGGACATGGAGGGCTGCGATGAGCATCGCGATGGTTTGCGCTGCGGCGATGGTACGGCTGCGGGTCGCTCTGTTGGGCCTGGTGACTCTGGCCACGACCGTTGCGGCCAGTGACATCTCAGCGCTGCGCCGGGCGGCGAACTGCCGTTCAGGAGTGGACGCCGGCGCCGCTGTCATGGACTGGTCGCGCGCAGGGTCTACAGGCGGTTTCGGTCAGAGGCGCTCGCGTGAGTCCCAACCGCTCGGCAAAGAGGCCGCCGGGCTGCTGGCCCGGTTGATCGCACAGCCGCAGACCCGGCAGCAGGTGCTGCAATCGCTCGCGTTGGGCGATCGGACCATCGGCGTGGCCGAGTCGCTGGCGCGAGCGCGGCGGCTGCAACTGGCGGCCGGCCTGATCGTGGCTACCGACGCGGTGATCCGCGACCGCTTCGCCGCGGCTCGGGAGGGGATGGCGGAGCCGGAGCCCGATCCGGATGCGACCACGAGCTATGTCCAACCGTGGAGGGATCTGCCGGAGATCGATGATGGGGATCGCGAGCGATTGGTGGCGGTACTGGTGCGCCTGCTCGGATCACGGGACGCGGATGTCCGCGCCGCCGCCGCGATCGCCGCGGCTTATTACGGTTTCGACGATCCGGCGCTGCAGACAGCGATGGCCGCGTTGGAGGACGAACGCGGGCCCACGCCCGGCGCGCAGTTGCTCTACTGCGTGCGCAGCGGCGGGGAGGTCGCGCCGGGCCTGGTCGCGCGTGCAATGGAGGCGGGGCGCCAGCCGCGCAGCATCGAACGGGCCGACCTCGCCCTGGTCCAGCACAACGTGATCATCCCGTCGCAGGCGATGGCGGCCGAAGCCCTGGGGCTGGCGGGAGCCAGCGAGCATCTCGAGCGGCTGCACACCGCGCTGACCCACGAGGATCTGCGGGTCCGCTTCGAGGCGGCGCGCGCCTGTGGCCGCCTGGGGCGTGCGGAATCGGCCCTGCCGCTCGTACGCGCCCTCGACGGAGCCGCCTGGCCGGTGTTCGTCGAGATCACGCTGGCCCTGACCCGTTGTCGGCACGCCGACGCGATTCCCGAGATGATGGAACTGCTCAAGGGCCTGGGCGGTCGCTTCCGGCAGCATCTGCTCTACGCGCTGAGTGCGACCGCCGGCAACCAGTACGGCCGGATCACCTACGATCAGTGGTACGATTGGTGGGTCGATGCCCAGGCCGACTTCGCGATCGATGACGCGGCCAGTGAGCGTTACCTCGCCGATTACGCCGTTGCTGACGTGTCGATGGACACCGAGGCCCGGTTCTACGATCTACCGGTGGTCAGCACCCGCCTGCTGTTCGTCGTCGATCGCTCGGGCTCGATGTCGGGCGAACGTATTGCCAGCCTCAAGACGAACATGCGCGAGACGCTAGTGGCGCTCACGCCCGGGTCGGTGTTCAACATCATCGCCTACGACGATCGCATCGACCAGTTCGCCCGGCAGATGACCAACCGCCGCGATCTCGGCGTGCAATACGTGCAGCGGCTCAGCGCCCGCGGTGGAACCAACATCTACGATTCGGGCTATGCCGGCCTGATGGAACCGGGTCTGGACAGCCTGTTCCTGCTCACCGATGGCTCGCCGGGGTCTGGCCAGTTCACCGATTGGTTGCACATCACGGCCAGCTTCCTGTTCCTCAACCGGTATCGCCCGATCCCGATCCACACCGTCGCGTTCGAGGCCGGGGTCAGCACAGCGCGGTCGATGAAGCAACTCAGCCTGATGAGCGGCGGCGGGCACATGCACTTCGAGTGAGCGCGGCGAGGATTCGGGCTCAACCGCGTTCGCCGGTGGTCGCGCGCAGCGCGCGTCGGTGTTCCACCGGGCTGCGCCCGGTGCGTTGACGGAACTGCTTGGAGAAACCGGCGGCATCGGGATAGCCGAGGCGATCGGCGATGGCGTGGACCGGCAGGTCGGTCTCGGCGAGCAGGAAACCGGCCTGTTCGATGCGGCACGCAATGGCGTAGGCGCCGGGGGTGATGCCGTAGCGGTGTCGGAAGGCGCGGATGAAGTGTTTTTCCGATACCCCGGCCCGTGCGGCCATCGCGGTGACCGGCAGACGGCGATCGGGATGCGCGCGCAGGCTGCGGCGCAGCTGGGCGAAGGGGGCCTCGAGGCGACGGTGCGCGGGTGCGATGGCGCGGCGCAGGGCGGCGAGGATCTCGACCACCGCCGCTTGTTGGCGCAGTTGTGCCAGCGCGTCGCCGGCCACGCCGGCCGCCTGTTCGCGGTGGATGGCCTCGAAGTACGGTCGCGGGCCCTGATCGACGCGGGCGTGCACGGACCAGGCGCCGGGGCGCCAGCGACGATCGCCACGCAGCAGGTCGAAGCGCAAGGGGAGGATGTACGGGGGCGACCCGGGGCCGGCGCGGGCCGCATGCGGATAGCCAGGCGTGAGCAGGATCAACCGGCCTGCATCCAGGGCGACATGCTCACTGTCGAGACGGTAGCTGCCGTGGCCGTCGCGAACGAAGATCAGATGGCAGTCGGCGTTGCGGCGCTCGTCGAAGCCCCAGCTGCGGTCGACCCGGAGGTTGTGGGAGGTGTTGATGCGCACGCGCCAGCCAGTGGCCAGGTCGTGCAGCATACGGTCGATCAAATCGCGTGTTTCCACGCGATAATGATACTTTGTGACAAGCCGGGGTCCATCGATGACATGGAATGCGGACGCTGTCGTGTCTACAATGCAGGGATACGACAGGAGCTGCCCATGTCACGTCGCCCCAACGTGGTTCTGCTGATGGCCGATGACCACCGCCACGACGCCCTCGGATGCGCCGGCGATGCGCGGGTGCACACGCCGACGCTCGATGCCCTCGCTGCCGCCGGGGTGCGCTTCAGCCGTACGCGGATCATGGGCGGGCATACGCCGGCGGTCTGCGTGCCCACGCGCGCCGGCGTCAACACGGGCTGTTCGCCCTTTACTGCCACCCGCCTGCCGGAGGGGCGGTGTCGTGGCGAGGTGCCGGAGCACATCACCACGCTCGGGCAGGCCTTCCGTGCGGCGGGTTATCGCACCGCTCACACCGGCAAATGGCATCTGAGTACGGAGAGCTTCGAGCGTAGTTTCGATTGCGGCCGGCAGGTGTTCCACGGCGGCATGGGGGACCATTGCCGGTTGCCGCTGGTCGCATCGTGGCGAGCCGGCACGCCGCTGCCCGATGGCGCGGTGGCGCAACGGGCCCACGCGACCGAGTTGTTCAGCGACGCGGCCATCGATCTGCTCGGCGAATTCGCCCAGGCGGGGGCGCCGTTCCTGTTGAGCTGCTGCTATACCGCCCCACACGATCCGCGTCAGGCCCCGGCGGCCTGGCATCGCCGGTTTCCGCCCCAGAGCATGCCCCTGCCCGGGAATTTCCTCGAACAGCATCCCTTCGACAATGGGATGCTGACCATCCGCGACGAACAACTGCGTGCGCTGCCGCGCACCGCGATGATGGTGCGCGAGGAGATCGCCGATTACTACGCGATGATCGGGCATATGGACGCCAACATCGCCCGCGTGCTCGCCGAACTTGATCGGCTCGGTATCCGCGATGACACCATCGTCGTCTACACCGGTGATCACGGTCTGGCCGTCGGTCAACACGGCCTGCTCGGTAAGCAGAATTGCTACGAGCATTCGTTGGGCATACCCTGGTTGATGGCCGGTCCCGGCGTGCCGGTCGGACAGACCTGCGATGCGCTGGTGCAGAACGTCGATATCCTCCCGACGATCTGTGCGCTGTGCG
>JBEPXK010000336.1:0-4829 GCA_041641915.1 Planctomycetota bacterium | reverse complement strand
ACTCAGGCCGACCAACCGACCGAGATTCTCTACGCCGTGACGCCGAGCATGCTTGACGCGCCGCCGCGCTGTCGCCTGGCGGCGGAAGCCGGCGTGATCTTCGTCGAGATCGACCAGCCCTGCTCCCTGGCCCAGATGTGGGACCACATGAATCGGGTCGCCAGCGATCCGGTGTGGGAGGAGGGCATGGACTGCGTCCTGTCGATCCGTAGCGCCGCGGCGGTGCCCGACGGGCTCGGCGCCGATCTGCTCGGCGTGGTCGCGGCCGATGCCGCCTCGCGCCAGCCGGCCCGTTGGGGCGTGGTAACCGAGGACGCCGGCCTGCGCGACGACATCGCCGCGCTCGAGCAGCTGACCGCTGGCGACGGCATCAAGCTGTGCTGTTTCCGCCGCGTGACCGACGCGCTACGGTGGCTGCGCGCCTGAGCCGGGCCGCCCCGCTTCGACACTTGGCGCCTCCCCGGCCGCGGACACACTGCGATCCATGCGATATCATTTCTCCGGTGCGGGCGGCGCGGGGATGAACCCCCTCGCCCGGCTGATGGCCGCGCGTGGGCACACAGTCCAAGGCAGCGATCGCTCGTTCGACCAGGGTGAACGACAACACGAGCGCGCCATGCTGACCGCTGCCGGCGTGACCATCGTCCCGCACGACGGCTCCGGGATCGACGCCGGCATCGACCGTTTCGTCCACTCGACCGCGGTCGAAGCGGACACGCCGGAGATGCGCCGCGCGCTGGAGCTCGAACTTGAACGCCTGACCCGCCCGGCGCTGTTGCAGGAGATCGTCGCCGCTGGCGCGCCGGGAGTGGCGGTGGCGGGCACCAGCGGCAAGAGCACCGTGGTCGGCATGGTCGCCTGGATCCTCCGCTGCGCCGAGATCGAGGCGACGGTCCTCGGCGGCGCGGCCCTGGCCGAGGACGGCGCCAGCCACATGGGGTGTTTCGCTGCCGGCGCGCCGGGGACCCCGGTCATCGCCGAGGCCTGTGAGAGCGATGGGACCCTGGTCGGGTACCGTCCCGGCCTCGGCCTGATCCACAACATCACCCGCGACCACGACGAGCTCGACGGCTTGCAGGCGCAATTCGCCGGTTTCGCCACGGCGGCCACCGCCCTGCTGCTCAACGCGGCGCGGGTGCCCGTCCCCACGCTGGGTGCTGACCACCCGCAGGTGATCAGTTACGGCATCGACACCGGCGATGCGCCACTGGAAGTGATCCGTCCCGGCCCGCACCGCGCGCAGGGCGAACTGATCCTGCCCGCTGGCGACGACCTGTTCATCGACCTGCCCCAACCCGGCGTCCACAATCTCGAAAATGCCGCCGCCGCCGCGCTGATCGCCCACCGCTTGGGAGCCGCTCCGACGGCCATCGCCGGCGCGCTGGCCCGGTTCCCCGGCGTCGCCCGGCGCTACCAGTCGCTCGGCACGACCGCGAGCGGGATCACGGTGATCGACGACTACGCCCACAATGCCGACAAACTGCGCGCGGCGATCACCACCGCCCAGGAGGGCTGCGGGCGGCTGGTGGCCGTATTCCAGCCCCACGGTTTCGGCCCCGCACGTTTCCTGCGCCAGGAGCTCGCCGAGTTGCTGCCGCGGATCCTCCGCCGTCAGGACCGCTTCTGCTATGCCGGTATTTATTACGCCGGCGGCAGCGCGCGCCAGGACATCTCCAGCGCCGATCTCGCCGCCGACCTGCCGCCGGCGCTGCGCTGTGGCCACGCCCCCGACCACACCGCGGTCCTCGGCTGGGTCAGCGACACCGCGATCCCCGGCGACACCGTACTGCTGATGGGCGCGCGCGATCCCGCTCTGCCCCGGCTCGCCCGCGCGCTGTTCGATCTGCTGTGACCGGCGCGAGCCGACCTCCTGACGACGGTCCGCGCAGCGCTTGATACGTCACCCGCCCGCGTAGCCGAGGTCCCGGCAACAGGCTGGTCATCGATCCGCTGCTCGCGTGCGCGTTGCTGGCGCCAGGACGCGGGGAAGCACCCCATCCGATGGCGGAAGAACCTGGTGAAGGCGGGATGGGAGGCGAAACCGATACTGGCCGCCACCTCGCTCACCGCATGCCCGTCGCCCAACAGCTGCTGCGCCTGCGCGAGTCGCTCGCGGGTGCTCCGTGCACACTCGCCACGCGCCGAAACCCATCCACTCGAGCCAGGAACAGAACTGCCTACTTGACCGACCGACCGTCGGTCAATATGGTTGGGCATCGTAGGAGGTTCCCCGCCATGCCGCATCCGTTCAGCCCCCGTCCACACCCCGTCCCACGCCCCGCCCGGGGCGGCCTGGCCCGCGCCACCCTGATGCTCATCACCCTCGGCGCCGTCGCAGCGGCGAGCGAAACGGCCCCGTCCAGGCCCTGGGCGATCAGCGGCACGGTGGAAGCGGGCATGCTCGCCGCACGCGGCGCTGACCGGCTCGACCCCAACGCGAGCGATGCCCGCATCCGGTCCAGCGATGCGCCCCGCGACGCGCACGCCGGCGCGACGCCGTTGCTGCTGTTCAATCTCCAGGTCCGCAACCAGGGCCCCGTGCAGTATTTCGCTCGCACTCCGACCGACAGCTACGGCCTGGCCGTTGGTGCCACCTTTCCGGCGCCGCCCGGACGGGTCGAGGCCGAGGTCTGCTTCGCCCTGCCGCAAGAGGTCTGGCAGGACCCCTACCGCACCGACAGCGAGCGCGAACGCACCCAACGCACCAGCTACGGCGCCGGGCTCGCCCTACGCGAGATCGGCGGCAGCCCGGTCGCGTTGACCTATCAGCTACGGGTGGTGTCGGTCGAGGAGGACCGCAGCGGCGAACGCCATCCGGCCCTGCGCCGCGACGGGCAGCGTCATGAACTCGGGGCCGAGACCGACCGCAGCTTCGGACCACTCCGCTTGACTCCACGGATCGCCTACGCCATCGGCGAACATAGCGGCGAAGCCGCGAGCTACGACGCCGTGCATGCGCAGCTGCAAGCGGGAACCCGCCGCCGCCATTATGCCCTGACGCTCAGCGGCCAGCTCGAGGCACGCTGGTACCGCGCCCGACACCCCGTGTTCGACCAGCGGCGCGAGGACCTGCAGAGCTCGCTCAGCCTGTTGCTGACCTGGATGGCGCCCTTCGGTATCGAGCGCACCTACCTCAACCTGCTCGGCGGCGCCAGCTGGCGCACCGCCACCATCGACTTCTACGACAGCCACAGCTACTTCACCGGCCTCACCATCGGCCGCGCCTTCTGAACGCCCATCCATCATCGGAGCCGACCATGCTGCCCGACACCCTCGTCTACCGTCCACGCACCTATTTTACCGCGGTCTTCCTCATCACCTGGTTCTGCTGGGGCCTCGGCGCCTGGATGAGCCATCGCCCCGCTCTGCTCGGCTGGCATCTGCTGCCCTTGCTGGGCGGATTGATCGCGCCCTTCGTCACCTCGCTGTGGATGATGCGCCGCCATCGCCACCCGGGCCTGTGGCGCGACTTCCTCCACCGCCTGCTCGATCCGCGCCTGGTCCGGCTACGCGTGATCGCACTCGGCTTCGTGCTGATGTGCCTCTCGATTCTCACCGCCATCGCGATCTCCGTGCTCTACGGCGGCGATCCGGGCCAGTTCACCCTGGCCGAGAACTACACCTTCGATGTCGCCATGGCCCCGACCCTGCTCCTGTTGCTCATGGCCGCGACCTTCGAGGAACTCGGTTGGCGCGGCTATGCCTTCGCCGCGTTGTCTCAGGGACGCGGCCGGCTGCAGGCGACCCTGCTGTTCTCGGGGCTGTGGTCCCTCTGGCACCTGCCGCTGATCGCCGTCCACGGCAGCTACCAGTACGAAGTCCTCCAGACTCATCCGGTCTACGCCCTCAACTTCTTCCTCAGCATCATCCCGATGGGCGTGATCATCACCTGGGTCTGCCTCCACAGCCGCGGCAGCATCCTCACGGCGATCATCTTCCACCTGATCATCAATTTCAGCCAGGAGGCCCTGCAGATGACCCAAGCGAGCAAGACGATCCAGACTGCGATCCTCAGCCTGTTCGCGTTGACGTTGATCCTCGCCGACGAACGCAAGCTCTTCGCCCGCCCCACGCCGGCGGCGCTGGCTGATCGGAGGCCGGCATGAAGCGCCGCCTCGCCGCGCTGTATGTCCGCTGCGTGCACTGCGCACTGGTTGCGTTCAACCTGATCGCAGCCCTCACCCCCGCATCTGCGCCTGCCCGCGCGCCGCAGCTCTCCGATGCCGCCGCACCACTGGCCTGGGCCGCGATGCTCAGCTGGTCCAGCCTGTGCCCGCAGCGACGCTACCCCGTGCTCGCGTTCGCCGCGCTGGCCATGCTGCTCACCAACTGGAGCGTCAGCCTCGAACTGCTCGCCACCGGCGCAAGCTGGCGCGCGCTGCTCAATGCGATGGTCGGCCTCGGCGCTGTCGCGGCCGTCCTGCTCGCCGTCGCCCTCGCCTGCCGCTCGGCGCGAGCGCGCGCCCGGGTTGTCCCCACCGCCGGGCGCTTGATGATCGGCGGTCCATCGCCCCGTTCGTGCGTCCTGCGACCGGAGCCGGAAAGGAGTTGCGCGTGAGAACGGTCAAGAAGCCCGAAGAACGCCGCGCCGAGATCGTCGCCGCGGCCACCGACCTGTTCCTCCATCGGGGTTTCGACGACACCACCATGTCCGAGGTCATCGCTCGGGTCGGCATCGCCAAAGGCACCGTCTACCACTATTTCGCATCCAAGGACGCGCTGCTCGATGCGGTGGTCGCCCAGCTGGCGGCTGCGTATCGCGAACGGCGTCTGGCCCAGGCCGACGCCCAGGCCAACGCCCTTACGCAGCTCGAACAGCTGTTCTCGCC